>JABUEV010000024.1 GCA_013314865.1 Bacteroidales bacterium
GCACTGACTATCAGCCTGAGAAATGAAAAGGAAAGCTGTTTTTTTAACCTTGTTGGCGCTCACAACAGTTATGAATCTGTGTACTTCAATGCCGTTGCGCGTTCTTGTAATAACCGGCGGACATGGTTACAATGCGGAGGAGTTTAACAGTATGTTGTCATCATTAGGACCTGAGATAACCTGTGAAATTGCCGAACTGCCCTCAGCATTTGAAATGTTCGAACCTGAAAACAGAAAAAAATATGATGTGCTGTTGTTCTACCATATGTGGCAGACAATTGATGAGCATCAGCAAAAAATCTTTTCGGAATGTATAAGGGAAGGGAAACCTGTTGTGGCACTGCACCACAGTATCTGTGCTTTTGACGACTGGCCGGAATACTGGGACATTATCGGAGGCAAGTATTTTCACAAACCTACTGTTTACAGAGGAAAAGAATTTCCCGCCTGTTCCTATATCCATGATATAACATTCAAAGTTAAAATTGCTGAAAGAAATCACCCTGTCACGAAAGGCATTAACGACTTTGAGATTAATGATGAAACTTACAAGGGGTATTATGTCAGCGAGGATGTAAAACCTCTTCTCACTACAGATGAACAATCAAGTACACCTGTTATCGGATGGGCTAAAAAATATGGCAAGGCAAAAATTGTTGTTCTTCAGAGCGGACATGATGTGCCGACATTTCAAAACAATAACTACAGGCAACTGCTTAAGCAGGCTGTCATGTGGGTTTCCAAATAATTTGACATGACGCAGGATGTCAGATGAATCTAAATACGGTTTAAGAGGCGTCTCCTCACAGAAGGAGGATGTTCATTCAGCAATCAGGAATATCAGCAAAGGCATTTTCCCCGGAGCATTCTGCAAAATAGTGCCTGACCTGCTGGGAGGTGATGAAGAATTCTGCAATATCATGCATGCTGATGGTGCAGGTACAAAATCATCCCTTGCATATGTATACTGGAAAGAGACAGGAGATATGTCGGTGTGGAAAGGAATAGCCCGGGATGCTGTAGTTATGAATACCGACGACCTGCTTTGTGTCGGTGCATATAAAAATATACTCCTCTCTTCCACAATCGGAAGAAATAAAATACTTATACCGGCTGAGGTGATTTCTGAAATCATAAATGGTACAGAAGAAGTGCTTGAGGAGCTCCGCAATCTCGGAATAAATATCTGGTCGACTGGAGGCGAAACGGCTGATATAGGGGATCTCGTAAGAACCATAGTTGTGGATTCAACTGTGACGGCAAGAATGAAAAGATCTGAGGTTATCTCAAATGACCACATTAAACCCGGGGATGTAATTGTAGGTTTGGCTTCCTTCGGCCAGACGACTTATGAAAGTGTATATAACAGCGGGATAGGAAGCAATGGCCTTACATCCGCCAGACACGACCTTTTTTCATCTTATCTTGCGGCTAAATATCCTGAAAGTTATGATCCTTCAATGCCCTCCGGCCTGGTTTATTCAGGAAAACTGAAACTGACAGAAAAAGCAGAAGGATTTGACATGGATTACGGAAAGCTTCTTCTCTCACCAACGCGAACATATGCACCTGTTATTGTCAGAATAATTGAACGCATTGGAAAGGAGATTCACGGAATGATCCATTGTACAGGCGGAGGACAAACAAAAGTCCTTCATTTTATCAATAATATTCATGTGATCAAGGATAACCTTTTTCCGCTTCCGCCAATTTTCAAATTTATCCATGATCAATCCGGAACTCCCATGCAGGAAATGTACAAGGTTTTCAACATGGGACACAGATTTGAAATTTATACGGATGAAAAAAACGCAGATGTGATATTGGAGATTGCCGGGGAGTTTAATCTATCAGCAAGAATAGTCGGGCGATGTGAGATTTCAGACAGAAAAAGGCTTACCATAGTGTCGGAATTCGGCACATTCAAATATTAGATCCGGGAACAGTTTTGCGAATCTTCACTTAAGTTCCGGCAGGTGAAATTTTTAGATTGTATCTGTTGACAACATATTTCGCATAAGTACTGATCCGGACATAATTAAGGCGGTGAATATCTGAAATCCTAACAGAGTTTTTTATTATCTTTGCCCGCTGAAATTTAAATAATTATGGCAAATAACCTGATACTTGAGAAACTTGAGGGAGTAAAAGCAAGGTTCATTGAAGTGGGAAATCTTCTCACCCAGCAGGATGTTTTGTCAGACATGGACAGGTACATAAAGCTTAACAAGGAATATAAAAGTCTTCAGCCTGTTATTGAGGCTTATGAAAGATACAAACTGACTCTATCCAACATTCAGAGTACAAAGGAATTGCTGGCAAATGAGAAAGACGATGAAATGAGGGAAATGGCCAAGGAAGAGCTTGAAAAGCTGAATGAGAGCGTCCCTGCCATGGAGGAAGAGATAAAATTGCTTCTAATCCCTGCTGATCCCGAGGATGATAAAAATGCGATTATGGAGATTCGCGCCGGCACAGGCGGTGATGAGGCAAGCATCTTCGCAGGGGATCTTTTCAGGATGTATACAAAATTCTTTGAACAGAAAGGATGGAAGGCTGAAATTAACCGGTATACAGAAGGAACTGCGGGAGGTTATAAGGAAATAGTGCTGACGGTCACAGGTGAAGGAGTATACGGAATTCTGAAATATGAATCGGGCGTACACAGGGTTCAGAGGGTTCCGCAGACTGAAACTCAGGGGAGAATACACACATCGGCGGCCACTGTAGTCGTTCTTCCTGAAGCTGACGAAGTTGACATTGAGATCAGAAATGAGGATATACGAAAGGATACGTATTGTTCTTCCGGGCCCGGAGGACAATCTGTGAATACAACCTATTCCGCCGTACGCCTTACTCATATACCTACCGGAATTGTGGTTACCTGTCAGGACGAAAAATCTCAGATCAAAAACTATGAGAAAGCCCTTAAAGAACTGAGAACAAGACTTTACAACCTTGAATACCAGAAATACCTCGATGAAGTTGGCCGTAAAAGAAAAACTATGGTTTCAACAGGCGACAGGTCTGCAAAAATCAGGACATACAACTATCCGCAGGGAAGAATGACTGATCACAGAATTAATCTAACCTTATACAATCTCGACTCTATACTTGACGGAAATATCCAGGAGGTTATTGATAAGCTTCAAATGGCCGAGAATGCAGAGCGTTTAAAGGAAAGCATCGTATAAACCACCAGATAATGAACTACTCAGAGCTCTCAGGAAAAATTGCCGAAAAACACTCATTTTTATGCGTTGGCCTTGATCCGGAACCTGAAAAAATACCAGTTCACCTTAAAAAGTACAGGAACCCGGTTCTGGAATTCAACAAAAGGATTATAGATGCCACAAATAAGTATGCTGTGGCCTATAAACCAAATGTTGCATTTTATGAATGTCTCGGACCTAAAGGCTGGGAGATCCTTGAAATGACTCTAAGCTACATACGCAAGAAATACCCCGGACTTTTTGTGATTGCCGATGCCAAGCGCGGAGATATCGGCAATACATCCCGTATGTATGCCAGGGCTTTCCTTGAAAGAATGGATTTTGACGCTATTACCGTTGCGCCTTATATGGGTGAAGACTCGGTTACACCTTTTCTGTCATACAATGATAAATGGGTTGTCCTGCTGGCTCTTACATCCAACAAGGGGGCATCTGATTTTCAGTATCACAGCGAGGATGGAATAAGACTTTTTGAAAGAGTACTGACACTTTCACAAAAATGGGGAACCATAAACAATCTTATGTATGTGGTGGGAGCTACCCGGGCTGAGATGCTGAAAGACATACGTCGTCTGGTACCTGATCATTTTCTGCTTGTCCCGGGCGTTGGAGCTCAGGGGGGAAGCCTGGAAGAAGTGGTCAAATACGGAATGAATAAAAACTGCGGTCTTCTTGTTAATTCGTCAAGGGGAATCATATTTGCGGACTCCTCTGAAAAATTCGACGAGACTGCCTCAGCTAAAGCAATGGAAATGCAAAGGGAAATGGAAAAATACCTCTCAGGAAAACTGCTTTCTGATAACTCCTGATCCCTTTTCTCTTCATTCGAAAAACCTCTGTTTTACGTTTCATGGCGACACTGGTTAAACAGAACTATTCTGGTCTCTGTTGCTTTTATGGCAATTATTTTGTATCTTTATAGTTGCTGTGTTTTAACTCGTGCTGTTATGAAAGAAGAATTTCTCCATTATTTGTGGAAGTATGGGCTGTTTGACAGCCACAGCCTGCTTGACAGTGATGGCAAAAAAATAAGCGTAATACATCCGGGAGAATATAACAGGGACTCGGGACCTGATTTTTTCAATGCCAGGATACTGGCAGGAGATATTGAATGGGCAGGGAATGTTGAAATACACTGCCGCTCTTCCCATTTCGACATTCACGGGCATAATAATGATCACGCATTCGATAATGTCATACTTCATGTGGTGGCTGAAAACGATAAACGGGTCTTTAATGCAAGAGGTGAAGAAATCCTTACAGTTCAGATGAAATATGACGAGTCTCTTTATGAAAGATACCTCGATCTTGTTAACAATCCTGCCATAATAGCATGCCAGAATGAGATTACATCACTTGATGTTTTTTTTGTCAGACATTGGCTCAATTCTGTTGCAATTGAAAGACTGGAAAGTAAATCTCAGGCAGTCCTGAAAGTATTCAGGGAAACAGGAAATGACTGGGAAGAAACCTTTTACAGGATTCTGATACGTTATTTCGGCTTCAGGGTTAACACCGAACCATTTGAAATGCTTGCAAATTCACTGCCTTTCAGGATAATAAGAAAGCATGCCGACAACAGGTTCCAGATTGAAGCTCTTCTTTTCGGAACTGCAGGAATGCTTGAAGAGGGATTATTCAAAGAAGCCCTCTCAGATGATTATTATTCCGGCCTTGTAAGGGAATACAAAATCCTTTCTTCAAAATACTCCCTGAAACCTCTGCACGGATGGATCTGGAAATTCAACAGACTCAGGCCGGTTAATTTTCCTACAGTGCGCCTCTCTCAACTTTCTGCAATGCTTTCAGTGGCCGGAGGATTATTTTCCAGGACGGCAGAAACTGAAGACATCAAACAACTCAGACATCTTTTCGAAGTATCAGCATCGCCATACTGGGACGACCATTATATATTCGGCAGAAAAAGCAGGAATCTTTCGAAAAAAACAGGATCGCAGGCTACTGACATACTCCTCATAAATGCTGTTATACCTGTGATCTTCTCATACGGCAGGATGCGCGACCGTATGGAAATATCCGAAAGAGCTTTGTCTTTCCTAGAAAATATTCCTCCCGAAGAAAACAGAATTATCAGCGAATGGTCTGAAGTTGGAATAAAGCCTGAATCAGCCCTCTTTTCACAGGCTCTGATTCAGTTAAGAGATGAATATTGCAGAAAGAGAAGATGTCTGGAATGCAGAATCGGAAGCAAACTGATCAGCTCGGGGAAAAAACTAAATGACTTTAAAAACCTTGTACTTGAACCATAAAAATGAGCTGTCATCTGTCCGACAGCAAAAGTTTTTGACAACTTGTCAATAATTGTTGATAAATTGTTGAATTATAAAACTTTTCCACGCAACGTTTACCCCTAAATTTACGTCTATAAATCAAAGAACTTGAACAATATTTTATTTTTTCGGTTCGTTGAATAGAAAGAAATAATTGAGTAACCATTAAAAATTATCCAATTGTTTGATAATTTACATAAAAAAGCCTTATTTTTGCGTTCCAAAATTGGAGACTCAATTTATATTTGGTTAAATAATATTTTAGTTAAAGACATGTATTTGACGACCGAGAAGAAACAGGAATTTTTTAAGACATTTGGAACGTCGGAGATTGATACCGGAGCAGCAGAAGGGCAAATTGCATTATTTTCCTACAGGATATCCCATCTTACCGAGCATCTTAAAAAGAACAAAAAGGATTTCAGTACCCAGAGGGCACTTATTAAGTTAGTAGGACAGCGAAGAAAACTTCTGGACTATCTGAAAGCCAAGGATATTGAACGATACCGCGAGATAATCAAAGCTTTGAAATTACGTAAGTAGAGAAAAGGCAATTTTAAATTGCCTTTTTTCTTATCATCTTTTAAATTTATGTAATTTCAGAAATCAAAATTTTATATCAGATGTTTACAATTAAAGAGAAGAACATAGATCTCGGCGACGGGAGAATTATTACACTTGAGACCGGCAGAATGGCCAGGCAGGCTGACGGGGCTGTACTTCTCAAGATGGGCAAGACAATGCTGCTTGCGACTGTCGTTGCCGCAAAAGAGGCTAAAGAAGATACCGACTTCATGCCTCTTTCTGTTGAATACAAGGAAAAATATGCCTCCTCGGGAAGATTCCCCGGCGGATTCCTCAAAAGAGAGTCAAAACCCTCTGATTATGAAATATTGATTTCCAGACTGGTTGACAGGGCTCTCAGACCATTGTTCCCTGATGATTTTCACGCAGAAACATTCGTCACAATAAATCTTATCTCAGCAGATATAGAGATAGTGCCCGATGCACTTGCAGGTCTTGCAGCATCAGCAGCCCTGACCCTGTCAGACATCCCTTTTAAGGGCCCAATGTCAGAGGTTAGGGTGGCAAGGATTGATAACAGGTTTATAGTCAATCCTACATCGACTGAACTTAAAAACGCGGATATCGACATCATGGTCGGAGCTACTTTTGACAATATTCTGATGGTGGAAGGCGAGATGAAAGAGGTGTCGGAAACCGATATGCTTCAGGCGCTTAAAATTGCACATGAAGCAATAAAAATACAATGCAAAGCCCAGATGGAGTTTGCTGAAGAGCTTGGCAGAATGACAAAAAGAGAATATTCACATGAAGTGAATGATGAGAATCTGAAAAAGAAAATCTGGGATGAAACATACGAAAAATGCTATCAGGTAGCAAAATCAGGCATTGTTTCAAAGCACAAAAGGGAAGAGGCTTTTGAGGCAGTTCTGACAGAATTCCTTTCTCAGTTTTCAGAAGAGGATGCAGTGGATGAAATGCTTGTCAGAAGATATTTTAACGAAGTGCATAAGGAAGCTGCCAGAAGGCTTGTTCTTGATGAGGGAATAAGACTTGACGGACGAAAGCCTGATGAGATACGTCCGATTTTGTGCGAAATCGACCCGCTTCCTGCAACTCACGGCTCAGCTTTGTTTACACGCGGCGAAACACAATCTCTTACGACTGTGACTCTCGGAACAAAGCTTGACGAAAAAATAATTGATGAGGTTCTTAATCAGGGTACAGAGAAATTCACCCTTCATTATAACTTCCCTCCTTTTTCGACCGGAGAGGCAAAACCGGTAAGAGGTATAAGCAGAAGGGAAATCGGGCACGGCAACCTTGCTCACAGGGCATTGAAAAACATGATGCCGCCTGAAGAGGAAAATCCCTATGCCGTTCGTGTAGTGTCTGACATCCTCGAATCAAACGGATCCTCTTCAATGGCTACCGTCTGTGCAGGCACTCTTGCTCTTATGGATGCAGGTATAAAACTTCGCAAACCTGTTTCAGGCATTGCCATGGGATTAATAACCGACACCAAATCTGACAAATTCGCAGTGCTTTCTGATATTCTTGGAGATGAGGATCACCTGGGCGATATGGATTTCAAGGTTGCAGGTACACGTGATGGTATAACGGCAACACAAATGGATATCAAGGTCGAAGGTCTTTCATATGAGATTCTTGCCAAAGCACTTGAGCAGGCAAAAAAGGGCCGCCTGCATATCCTCGACATAATGGAGAAGACTATTTCGGAACCCAGGCCTGAACTTAAACCTCATGCCCCAAGAATTGAAATGCTTACTATCCCGCGTGACATGATAGGCGCACTGATAGGCCCGGGCGGTAAAGTGATACAGGAAATCCAGCGCGAGACAGGAACTACAATAATAGTGGAGGAGATAAATGGCTATGGAGACGTGAATATCTTCGGTGAAAATAAAGAAGCTATTACGGCAGCTCTTGAAAGAGTAAAAAGGATTGTTGCGGTGCCGGAAGTCGGTCAGGTCTACAAGGGAAAAGTAAAAACCATTGTTCAGTTCGGAGCTTTTGTTGAAATATTGCCAAACAAAGACGGATTACTGCATATTTCCGAAATCGACTGGAAAAAAATAAAAACAGTCGGAGAGGTCCTCAAGGAAGGCGACGAGGTTGAAGTAAAACTGATAGATATTGATCCGAAAACGGGAAAACTGAAACTCTCCAGAAAAATACTTCTGCCTAAACCCCCTAAACAGGACGAGAGCCACCACAGGAAAGAAGGAAACTGATTACCGGATATTGCGAAAAATATAGCAGTAAATATTCCGTAAATTTTCAATCTTCTGATATTGACAGAGATTACGTTTGCACTTGTCTTCCCGGTTTCTTAAATTTGATATCTTACAAGCGGGGAATGAATATCCGGTATAATTATATCGTTATTGAAGGAAATATAGGTGCAGGAAAAACCACTCTTGCAACAAGAATAGCTGAAGAATTTAACGGCCATCTCATCCTGGAACAGTTTGCAGATAATCCGTTTCTTCCTAAATTCTACAAAGAACCTGAAAAGTACTCTTTTCAGCTTGAACTGTCATTTCTTGCCAGCAGGTACAAACAGCTGAATGAAGAACTGAATCCCGGAAATCTCTTCAGATCCTTCAAAGTGGCTGATTACTATTTTATGAAATCACTGGTTTTTGCTTCAGCAACTCTTTCAGGCGATGAATACAATCTCTACAGGCAGATATTTTACATTATCTATGGAACATTGCCGAAGCCGGACATATACGTTTATCTTCATCTGGGAACGGAAAAACTCCTGGAGAATATCAGAAAAAGGGGAAGAGAATATGAAAAGTCGATAACAGCAGGCTATCTTCAAAAAATTCAGGAGAGTTACTTCACTTTCTTCAGGCAGAATCCGGGCAACCGATATTTGATACTGGATATCAACAACATAGACTTTGTTGCCAGTGAGAAAGATTACAACAAGGTTATAAGTGTGATATTTGAAAAAGAGTACAATAACGGGTTAAATATGGTGATTTTATGAACATTTTGTTTGAATTTTCTGCTGGATATTCTATTTTTTGTAAATTTGCAGAAAAATTGAATGGTCATATTTCATTATATTAGTGAGAAATAAACCAGTTTAAACAAATAAAACTTTAGACTATGAAAAAAATCAGAAGCTATTTTATCCTAATCCTGGCAGCAGCTGTTATGAGTAGTTGCAGCGGTCTGAACAAGATGAAAAAAGAAGCCGGTGACATCAAGTACGAGGTTACTCCCAAAGTGCTTGAAGCTCATAACGGAATTGTCAATGTTACAATCAAAGGCACATTCCCGGAGAAGTATTTCAACAAGAAAGCCACTCTTACAGTTACTCCGGTTCTGACCTATGCAGGTGGAGAAACCGCTTTTGATAAGGTCCAGGTCCTTCAGGGAGAAAAAGTGCAGGCCAACAATAAGGTTATAAGCTATACAGGTGGGGACTTTACTTATACCAGCGCAATACCCTACAAGGATGCCATGAGAATGTCAGAGCTTATATTGAGAACTAACGCCGCCATGGGGAAAAAGACTCTCGATTTTGAGCCGGTCAAACTTGCCGATGGTGTTATTGCAACCTCAACGCTTGTTGAGTTGGGCGCAAGACCTATAATGATGAAGGATAATTATGTAAGAATTGTCCCTGAATCCAAAACTGCAAGTATTAACTATGTAATCAACAGGTCTGACATTCGTAGTACAGAACTAAAGAAGGATGACATTAAGCTTCTGAGAGATTTCATTAGTCAGGCTAATGCTGATCCCAGTCGCTTGCTCAAAGGAGCAGTCGTCAGCTCTTATGCATCTCCTGACGGAAAACTTGACCTTAATGAGAAACTTTCAGTCAAAAGAGGCTCTTCTGCAGACAAATTCATTAAAAAAGAATTTGATAAAATTGAAGTGGCAAAAACTGACGGCTTCTTCAGTTCGCTTACCACTGCCGAGGATTGGGAAGGCTTCAGAACCGAAGTTGAGAATTCCACAATTCCTGACAAGGAACTCATTCTTCGTGTCCTCTCAATGTATTCTGATCCTGAAGTGAGGGAAAAGGAAATAAGGAATATGTCTGTTGCATTTGAAGCTCTTAAAACTGACATTCTTCCTAAACTGAGAAGATCAAAAATGACTGTTAATGTTGACGTTATAGGTCGCTCTGACGAGCAGATCCTTTCCCAGATGAGATCTGACCCCAGCGTCTTGAGCCTTGAGGAAATGCTCTATTCTGGCACTCTAACCAATGATAACAGCGAAAAACTCAAATTCTATCAGGCTGCAGCCAGTGCTTTCCCGAAATGCATCAGGGCCCATAACAATGTAGGCTATGTCCTGCTTGCCCTTAACAGGCCTGATGAAGCCCTCGTTGCCCTTGAAAAAGCAAAAGCCATTCAGAACAACGACGTTGTTAAAAACAATCTTGGAATGGCATATCTTGCAAAGGGCGACCTTGCAAAAGCTGAAGAGCAGTTTAATTCTATGACTGCCGCTACAGCTGAATCAAGATGGGGCCTAGGCGTGATAGCAATCACCAGAGGTGAATATGACAAGGCTGTAAATCTGTTCGGTACAGAACCTTGCTTTAACCTTGCTCTTGCCCAACTGCTTAAAGGTGATGTCACTAGGGCCAAAGCAACTCTCGACAGCATGAAAGACGCAGGTCCTTCAGGAAAAGCTGCATATCTGAAAGCTGTTGTAGGTGCCCGCCTCGACGATAAGAACTATATGGTTAGTGGTCTGAGGGAAGCTATAAATGCCAATGGAAGCTGGAAAGCCTATGCAAAATCAGATCTTGAATTTGCCAAGTTCTTTGCAGACGACACCTTCAAGTCACTTGTACAGTAAACTTATTTGAAATAAAACAGAGGGGGCACTGTTTTCAGCGCCCCCTTCTTGTTTTAACGAAAATCTCCCACAGGACTATTCCGGCACTCACTGTGATATTAAACGAATGTTTTGTCCCAAACTGTGGTATTTCAATACACATATCTGACAAGTCAAGAACCCTCTGATCTATTCCCTTTACTTCATGGCCAAAAATCAGTGCATACTTCACTCCTTGCTCAACCTGAAAGTCATGCAGATGAATCGAACCAACGGCCTGTTCAACCGCCAGTACTTTATATCCCTCCTCTTTTAAATAACTGACAGCTTCAATTGTATCCTTGTAATAACTCCACGCTACAGCATCGGTTGCCCCGAGTGCCGTCTTGTGAATATCTCTGTGAGGAGGCACCGGGGTAATTCCGCAAAGGCAAATTTTCTCTATAAGAAAAGCATCGGCTGTCCTGAAAACCGAACCTACATTATGATGACTCCTTACATTATCAAGAACAATAACCACAGGAAATTTCTCTGCCTTCCTGAACTCTTCAAGGCTTTTTCTTCCAAGCTCACTGTTCAGAAGTTTACGCATTCTTTTTTGGGCAAAATTAGACAAAATGAGTTTAATATTTTATTATATTGTACCAACTCTATATCTTGTTAGAATAATTACGATTAAACTGTTTTAAGGATGAATATTCATGAATTTCAGGGGAAAGCGCTTTTAAAGGCCTATAATGTGGACATACAGGAAGGATTTGTTGCAGAGACCCCTGAGCAGGCTATGCTTGTGGCACAACAGCTTCAGGAAAAAACAGGACAGGGATTATTTGTGATAAAGGCTCAGATACATGCAGGAGGCAGAGGCAAAGGCGGGGGTGTAAAGCTTGCAAGATCTGTTGAAGAAGCCGGGGAAGTGGCATCAGGAATTCTGGGAATGCAGTTGATAACTCCACAAACAGGGCCAATGGGGAAAAAGGTACATAAAGTGCTCGTTGCACAGGATGTCTACTATAGTGGTCCCTCAGAAAAAAAAGAGTTTTATGTAAGCATTCTTCTTAACCGAAGTACGGGAAGGCATATTGTTATGTACTCTCCGCGGGGAGGGATGGATATTGAACAGGTAGCAGCCGAGTCACCTGACCAGATTTTCACTGAAGAGATCTCTCCAATGACAGGATTGCAAAGCTTCCAGGCAAGAAACATTGCATTCAACCTTGGGCTTTCCGGAACTGCTTTTAAGAATATGCTAAGATTCCTTTCCGGGATTTATGAGACATTTATAAGTTGTGATGCACAGCTCCTTGAGATCAATCCTGTACTTAAAACAAGCGACGACAGGGTGCTGGCAGTTGACTGCAAGATGGTAATAGATGATAATGCTCTTTTCAGGCATCCGGATATAGCAGCTATGCGCGATCTGACAGAAGAAAATCCGGTTGAGACAGAAGCGGCAGAATACAATCTTAATTTTGTAAAGCTTGACGGCAATGTCGGTTGTATGGTTAACGGCGCTGGCCTTGCGATGGCGACGATGGATATCATAAAACTCTCCGGAGGCTCGCCTGCAAACTTTCTGGATGTAGGCGGAGGAGCAAATGCCAAAAGTGTGGAGGCAGGTTTCAGGATGATACTGAAAGATCCTGCCGTCAAGGCAATACTGATAAACATTTTTGGAGGCATTGTAAGATGCGACAGGGTTGCAAACGGGGTTGTTGAGGCTTATAAAGCGTTCGGGAAGATAAATG
>JABUEV010000025.1 GCA_013314865.1 Bacteroidales bacterium
TCCTCCTGAAAGCTCATTGGGCTTATGATGCATTCTGTCACTCAGGCCTACCTGCTCGAGCGTTTCGATTGCCATTTTTTCCCTCTCAATCTTAGGTACTCCTGCATATATCAGAGGCAATGTAACATTTTCAAGGGCTGTGTAACGCGGAAGCAGATTAAAAGTCTGAAAAACAAAACCGATCTCCTTGTTTCTTATTTCGGCAAGATAATCATCTTCCATCTTGCTGACATCAGTCCCGTTAAGTATATAAACCCCGCTCGTTGGCGTATCGAGACAGCCAAGCAGGTTCATCAGTGTTGATTTTCCCGAACCGGAAGGTCCCATTATAGCAACATATTCATTCCTGTATATGTCGAGCGAAACAGACCGCAAAGCTCTTACAATTACCGATCCAACCTGATAATTTTTTACAATATCCCTTATCTCAATCACTTTGTCCATAATGCTCATTTTGAAATTCCGAAATTAGACTAATTTGATAAATTATAAAATTTAAATCTCTTAATTTTTGTTAATACCTTACGGTGTAATTATATTTAGCGATTCCTTTCCTGAAAAATACCAGTCCTAATCTGAACAAATCAACCGTCACGCTGACATTTTCACTTCTCTTTATTTCATTCCATGCTTCTGCCATTTCAGGTGAATAATTTATGTCATCTATTATAAGAACTGTATCCTGACTTGCGGAAGTGCTTATCATACTGAAGTATTGTAAAACATGTTCCCTCTTATGATCGCCGTCAATGAAAATCAGTCCGGGAGTGCCGTAATCTCTTATCAATAAAGGAAATACGTCCTCAAACTTTCCTCTGTGCAACATAATGTTTTTACCCATCTCTGTGGCAAAATTTGACTCAGCCACATCAGCTACAGAATCACATCCTTCAATCGTATGAACCGTCGTATTTTCATCAGATGCTGCAAGATACAAACTGCTAATTCCGAATGAGGTGCCAAATTCGATGATTCCTTTACTCCCAAACTCTTTTGCCATATTGCAGAGAAGAATTCCATATTTTTTTGGAATGGCAGAATATCTGGTTATTTCCGATATTTTTCTCATGTTGTTTTTAAGAATTACCGATCCTGCTCCCGGGTCGTTTACAAATATTTTTTCTGAACTGGCAAGCAATTTTTTTCTTATCTTCTCAATATTACAGACAATAACATCATCCATTTTATTCCTCAATACCTTTGTAATAAGTCGGAATACAAAAGGACTGTGAATTCCGTGTCCTTTCCTGTGGCGTGCAAAAAGAAAATATTTCAGAAAGGCTAACAAACGGTAGATAAACATTTTCACGTTAAAAATTTGCGTTTAGGTAAGCTTCCCAAAAATACTTATTTTAGTTGTCTTTTATAATCTGGACAACCAGCCTTATTTATGCAGGATTTTCTGGAAACTGACATAAAATTTCTCGCAGGAGTCGGGCCCAAAAGAGCCGAACTGCTAAAAAATGAATTAAACATATCGACATACCGCGACCTGTTGTATTATTTTCCTTACAGGTATATTGACAGAACCAAATTTTACCGGACAGCAGAACTGGATCCTGATCTTCCCTTTGTTCAGGTCAAAGGTGTTATTAAAGGATATATGACTGAAGGGCACGGCCAAAACAAACGTCTGATTGCGGACTTTGCCGATGAAACAGGCGTAATAAAGCTGGTCTGGTTTAAGGGAATAAAATGGGTACCGTCGACATACCCTGCCGGAAATGAATTCATTGTTTTCGGAAAGCCCGGGTTATTTAACGGAATGATAAACATAATTCATCCGGAAATAGATCCTGTCAGTAAAATAGCCGAAAGAATCAGTTCCGGACTGCAGGCTGTTTACAGCACTACTGAGAAACTTAAGAGTCAGTATGTGACTTCCAAAACCATCTCAAAACTCGTAGGAAACCTGTTGAAACAGATAAAATTCCGAATTCCTGAGACGATGCCTTCTTATCTTGTTTCCAGGTATAAACTTATGGGATTGCATGAAACTCTTCATAAAATACATTTTCCGGCAAATCCTGATGAAATAGAAAAGTCACGGTACAGGCTGAAATTTGAAGAACTGTTTTATATACAGCTCAATCTTCTGAGATATAAAATCAACAGAACCAGAAAGACCAGCGGATTTGTTTTCTCGCAGGTTGGAGAGACATTCAACAATTTCTATTACAACAACCTTCCATTTTCACTTACTGAGGCTCAAAAGAGGGTCATAAAGGAAATCCGTAGGGATCTTGGTTCAGGGAAGCAAATGAACAGGCTTTTGCAGGGAGACGTGGGCAGTGGAAAGACACTTGTGGCACTTATGGTTATGCTGATAGCCAAAGACAACGGGTACCAGTCATGTCTGATGGCTCCGACTGAAATACTTGCCAGCCAGCATTACGAGACAATAAGCAGTCTGGTTAAAGGGCTGAACGTTAAAGTCAGTCTTCTTACCGGATCTTCACCGGCCAGGCATAGAAAAAAAATCGATGAATCACTCAAAAACGGTTCTCTGGATATTTTGATCGGAACTCATGCCCTGATAGAAGAGAATGTTGTGTTCAGCAACCTGGGTCTGGTAATAATTGATGAACAGCACAGGTTCGGGGTGGAACAAAGGGCAAAACTGTGGCAGAAGAGCCACAATCCTCCCCACGTACTTGTCATGACTGCCACTCCAATCCCCAGAACTCTTGCAATGACGCTTTACGGTGACCTTGATGTATCGGTTATTGATGAATTGCCTCCGGGCAGAATGCCGGTAAAAACAATGCATTTCACAGATTCCGAGAGAAACAAGGTCTATGGTTTTCTAAGGAGTCAGATTGCTGAGGGAAGACAGGTCTTTATTGTCTATCCTCTCATCAAGGAATCGGAGAAAATGGACTATAAAGATCTTGAAGACGGGTGGGACAATCTGTCAAGAGTATTTCCACCGCCTAAATATTGTATCAGCATAGTTCATGGCAAAATGACACCGTCAGAAAAAGAGACATCCATGAAACTTTTCAAGGATGGTTATGCACATATTCTGGTTTCAACTACCGTGATTGAAGTGGGTGTCGATGTTCCTAACGCCTCGGTGATGGTAATTGAAAGCGCTGAAAGATTTGGACTTGCCCAGCTTCACCAGCTCAGAGGCAGGGTGGGCAGAGGAGCCGACCAGTCTTATTGCATACTGATGACTGCGGACAAACTGCCAAAAGAAGCTGCCAAAAGAATAGACGTAATGACCAGAACCAATGACGGCTTCGAGATTGCTGAAACAGATCTACAACTGAGAGGACCCGGCGATCTTGAAGGAACTCTTCAGAGCGGCATACCCTTTGACCTGAAGGTAGCTAATCTGGGAAAGGATGGACAGCTGATAGAATATGTAAGAAATATAGCAGAAGATATACTGTCAAAAGATCCATTCCTGGAAAATGACCAGAACCAGATTCTCTCTTCTGAACTTAAGAGACTATTCAGCCTGAAACAATCATGGAGCAATATCAGTTGAAATCAATCTTATTTAGAATAATTCTAAATAATTCGATTTATAATTCAAAAATGATAAAAAGCAGTCTCTCTTTGAGCAGGATTTATAATTTTGCCGCCGGCATTTACCGGTATAAAACATGCTTAAAAAAAATGTCACGGGGACTATCCGGCATTTCGGCAGAGTTCAGTCTGTAAACAGCGATTCACTGGTAGTCAAGATTATACCTGAGAGTGCCTGTGCAGGCTGTCATGCAAAAGGACACTGTTCTTTATCAGGTGATACAGATAAAACTGTTGTTCTGAAAGGCAGGTATAATGTTGCCAAAGATGATACAGTTATTGTGGAGATGCAGGAAAAAATGGGATTCACTGCTCTGATTTACGGGTATCTTATTCCATTTGCTGTTCTTGTATTGGCACTGGTGGTTCTTACGTTAATTTCAGTCCCGGAAATTACTGCAGCTTTATTATCCCTTTCTGCCCTGGCAGTTTATTTCGTTATCTTGTATTTTTTCAGAAACAGCCTTGAAAAGAAATTTACATTTACTTTAAAGACATAATTAATGAGTTCTGTTATTTTATTAACAGTATTAAGTCTGAGTTCGCTTGCAATTATTGCAGCAGTAATTTTATATTTTGTAGCTCAGAAATTTAAGGTATACGAAGATCCCAGGATAGACCTTGTTCAGGATCTTCTTCCCGCTGCCAATTGCGGAGGTTGTGGTTTCGCCGGATGCAGGAATCTGGCAGAAGCGCTAGTAAAAGCAGATACTTTTGACGGGCTTTATTGTCCCGTAGGCGGGGCAAAAGTAATGGAAGAAGTTGCCAAGCTTCTCGGGAAAACAGCCATTGCTGCCGATCCTCTGGTAGCAGTTCTTAAATGCAACGGCACACCTGATGTAAGACAAAAAACCACCAGCTATATAGGTGTTTATGATTGCAGGATCACCCACAATCTTTACATGGGAGAAACCGACTGCAGTTACGGGTGTCTTGGTTATGGCGATTGCGAGAGGGCATGCACTTTTGATGCCATTCATATTGACATAACTACCGGGCTTCCTGTAATTTCTGATGAAAAATGTGTCGCCTGCGGTGCATGTGTAAAGGCTTGCCCAAGAAATCTGATCGAACTCAGGAAAAAGGCAAAAAAGGACAGAAAGATTTATGTAGCGTGTTCAAACTGCGATAAGGGCGGTCCTGCCAGAAAAGCCTGCAAGGCTGCATGCATTGCATGCGGAAAATGCTTTAAGGTATGTGAATTCGGTGCCATAACTATTGAAAACAACCTTGCATATATTGATGCAGGTAAATGCACTTTCTGCAGGAAATGTGTAACAGAATGTCCTACAGGCTGCATTCTCGAAATCAATTTTCCGCCGCGTAAACCAAAATCTGAACCGCAAGCTCAAAGTGTCCCTGAGAATCCAAATGTCTAATCTTTAAAACTCATATAGTGTTGAAAACCTTTCCCATAGGAGGTGTTCATCCGCCTGAAAACAAAATCACGGCAAACATGCCAATCAAATATCTTCCGGCTTCCGGAAGTGTTGTAGTTCCTCTTGCTCAACATATTGGAGCTCCCGCAATACCGGCAGTCAATAAGGGAGACAAGGTAAAAACAGGACAACTGCTGGCTGCGGCAAAAGGGTTTATTTCTGCAAATATTCATTCACCGGTTTCGGGAAAAGTCAACAGAATAGATAATGCATTAGACACTTCAGGATACAGACAGCCAGCCGTGTTCATAGATGTTGAAGGAGATGACTGGCTCGAGACAATAGACAGAAGCGAGGAAATCGTTTATGATATAAAATTGTCGTCTGAAGAGATTGTCAGAAAATGCATGGATTCTGGCATCGTAGGTCTTGGAGGAGCTACATTTCCGTCACATGTAAAATTATCAGTTCCATTCGGTAAAAAATGCGATGTTCTGATTATCAACGGAGTGGAGTGTGAGCCTTTCCTGACTTCAGACCATCGGCTTATGCTGGAAAAAGCTGAAGAGGTGCTTGTAGGTGTTAAAATTCTTATGAAAGCCCTTAATGTAAATAAAGCTTTAATAGGAATTGAAAACAACAAACCTGATGCTATTGAGCATTTGCAGAAACTTTCAGGAAATTTCCCGGGAATTTCAGTCCTTCCCCTTAAAGTCAAGTATCCGCAGGGAGCGGAAAAGCAGTTGATAAAAGCTCTGATCAACAGGGAAGTACCTTCCGGCAGACTGCCGGTGGATGTAGGAGCAGTCGTGCATAATGTTGGAACTGCATATGCTGTTTACGAGGCAGTACAAAAAAACAAACCTTTGTTTGAAAGAGTCGTAACCGTTACAGGTAAATCCCTAAAGTCACCGGGGAATTTCATGGTAAGAATAGGAACCCCTGTGGGCAGACTGATTGACGAAGCGGGAGGCTTGCCCGAAGACACCGGAAAAATAATTTCAGGCGGCCCGATGATGGGGAAAGCATTAGTAAGCACAGAAATCCCGGTAGTTAAGGGAATGTCGGGTATTATTGCAGTGCCTGTTTCCGAATCTGAAAGAACTGAAGTAAATCCATGTATCAGATGTGCAAAATGCATTCAGGTCTGTCCTATGAATCTCGAACCATATCTTCTTATGAGTCTGGCTCAGAAAGGACTTTTGACAGGGCAGAAAAGGAAATGATAACTGACTGCATGGAATGCGGATGCTGCAGCTATACCTGCCCGGCCGGAAGGCCTCTGCTCGACTATATAAGGCTGGGAAAGACCACAGTGCTGAATATTATTAGGAAGCGAAATTTAAAAACTTGATCCTGCAATATGAGTAACCTGTTAAAAGTATCACTTTCACCCCATATACACGGGAAAGAAACCACCAGGAAGCTGATGTTCGGGGTGGTTATCGCACTGATACCGGCATTTATTGCATCGGTATATTATTTTGGAACTGGTGCGTTAATAGTAACTCTTACATCTGTGATTTCCTGTATCCTGTTTGAGTTCCTTACACAGAAATTTGTTCTCCGCAAACCTTTAACTATAACTGACGGATCAGCACTTGTAACCGGACTTTTGCTTGCATTCAACCTGCCGTCAAATATTCCGGTTTACATTGTTGTACTTGGAAGTTTCGTTTCAATTGTTATTGCAAAAATGACATTTGGCGGCCTGGGCAACAATCCCTTCAATCCTGCACTGGTAGGAAGGGTCTTTCTTCTTATTTCTTTTCCGGTTCAGATGACTTCATGGCCTGTGCCATCGGGGTTCAGGACCGGTTATGCTGATGCGGTTACAGGTGCCACACCTCTGGCAATAATTAAGGAAGGCGTTAGAAACGGGGAACAGATTTCAAATCTGATGGAAAAGGTTCCTTCTCATATGCAGCTTTTCTACGGGTACATGGGCGGTTCAATGGGTGAGGTTGCTGCTGTGGCTCTTTTGCTTGGGTTTATATATATGCTTTTCCGAAAGATTATCACATGGCATATACCGGTATCGGTTATCATCAGTGTGCTGATTTTCACAGGCATTTTATGGCTGGTTAATCCTGAAAAAAATGCTGATCCGTTGTTTCATATTCTTACCGGAGGAATTCTGTTGGGGGCAATTTTTATGGCAACCGATTATGTTACTTCTCCCATGAGCCCTGCCGCAATGATAATATACGGTTGCGGGATTGGCATTATTACAGTTATTATCAGGGTTTTTGGGGCATATCCTGAAGGTGTGTCCTTTGCCATTCTTATCATGAATGCCTTTGTCCCCCTGATGAACGTCTATATAAAACCGAAACGATTTGGAGAGGAGGTGAAAAATGGCTAAACCTGAATCTACATTCAAAAATATGCTGTTGACACTTTCAGCAATTGCTTTTTTCTCGTCAGCCTGCCTTGGATTTGTTTACCAGCTGACCAAGGAACCTATCGAAATGTCAGCCCTGAATAAAAAACTTGAAGCAATCAGACAGGTAGTCCCGGAATTTAATAATAATCCTGACAAAGAAATGTTCAGACTTCCCACAGGAGAGGGAGACAGCCTTGATGTTTACCCTGCAAAAAAAGATAATGAAATTGTCGGTTATGCTGTCAATACTTATTCAAAAAATGGTTTCAGCGGTGAAATAAGACTTATGGCCGGCTTTAAGCCTGATGGCACTATCAATAATATAACTGTTATTCAGCATAAAGAGACTCCCGGACTTGGAACAAAAATGACTGAGCCGTCATTTAAGGATCAGTTTGTATCTAAAGACCCTTCAGAGTTCAGTCTGAAAGTGAAGAAGGACGGCGGCCCGGTGGATGCAATAACTGCTGCAACAATCAGTTCAAGGGCTTTCTGCGATGCGGTGCAGAGAGCTTACAACACACTACAGAAAGGAGGTTTAAAATGAATCAGCTTCAGAATTTCACCAAGGGTTTTATAAAGGAAAATCCTCTGTTTGTCCTTGTGCTTGGAACCTGCCCGTCACTTGCAACCACAACCTCAGTTCTTAACGGTCTTGGCATGGGTCTGGCAACCACTTTTGTGCTATTTGGATCAAATACGGTAATATCTCTGATTGCAAATCTCATACCCGACAAAGTAAGGATCCCTTCATACATAGTAGTAATAGCATCTTTTGTTACCATTGTGGATCTTGTTATGAACGCCTATGTGCCCGGGCTGTATGAGACGCTTGGGATCTTTATCCCGCTTATAGTGGTTAACTGCATCGTTCTGGGGCGCGCTGAAGCCTTCGCAAGTAAAAACAGCCTTAAAAGCTCAATGCTCGACGGACTGGGAATGGGACTTGGCTTTACAATGGCTCTGGGCATACTTGGAGCCATCAGAGAAATCCTCGGAAACGGCTCAATATTTAACCATAAGTTCATAAAAGGTGATGGAATTCTGGTGTTCATACTGGCACCCGGAGCTTTCATTGTTCTGGGTTACCTTATTGCACTCGTCAACCGGATTAGAAAAACTTAAAAAGATGTTGAAATGGAATACTTGCTCATAATTATCTCCGCAATCCTGGTCAACAATATCGTACTTGCCCAGTTTCTTGGGGTTTGCCCTTTTCTGGGTGTATCATCCAGAATTAACACATCACTCGGCATGAGCGGCGCCGTAACCTTTGTGATGGTACTGGCTACCATAGTTACCTATGTTATCAGAGTCTTTGTTCTCGAAAAACTCGGTATTACTTTTATGCAAACCATTACATTTATTCTAGTTATAGCCGCCCTGGTACAGATGGTCGAAATAATTCTTAAAAAAATAAGCCAGCCGCTTTACCAGGCTCTGGGTATTTTCCTTCCTCTCATTACAACCAACTGCGCAGTGCTTGGAGTCGCTCTTTTGGTTATTAAAAAGGAGTACAACCTTCTGGAAGGTGTTGTATTCAGTGCTGCCACGGCAATCGGTTTCGGACTGGCACTGGTAATACTTGCAGGAATTAGAGAACAGCTCGAACTGGCAGATGTCCCGAAAGGCATGAAGGGAGTTCCGGTTTCACTTATTATTGCAGGAATTCTTGCCCTGGCATTTATGGGATTTACAGGAATAGTTTAATTCACTCTACGAAATAGTCTGTTAAATTTGATCTGTTTTTTTACAGGAAATGAAAATAATTCGTTTCTTGTGATAGAATTTTCCGGACACAAAAGATGACCGTTGCTGAATATTATGAAATACTGGGACTTGTCTCAGGTTCTTCGGTCGATGACATTAAAAAGGCTTACAGGAAAAAAGCCCGTGCATATCATCCTGACCTTAACCATTCTCCTGAAGCGAAGGATCTTTTCATAAAAGCTACTGAAGCATATGAATTCCTTATTACATATCATCAGAAACTGTCATCCGATGAGGAAGAATTTCACAGGGTAATGGAAGAATGGAGAAAATACCGTCGGGCAAGATCACAGGAACGCGCTCAATCATATGCAGGCTCACCTTATGTGAAATTCAAAAAAACCAGCCTGTACAAGTCAACAAAAAGATTTGACGGACCGTCAATAATCGCAAACTTTATTTTATCAATTCTTGTCTTTTCATATACCATTTTCGGGTTCTTCTACAGATTAAAACATCCCTACGAGAAAAATGAAAAACCTCCGGTTTTTTCATTCATACTTCTCCTTACCCTGAGCATCATCCTGTTCACTGTCTCTTTCATGTATCTGAAAGCTTATCTGGATACCACACGGAAAAACAGGAAGAAAATGTGATGGCACATTTTTTGTGCATTTACTAAAGTACTTACTACGGCCTTTTTCATACTACAAACGGGCGTTATTCTTGATTGAAAAGTCAAAGTGCCTGATTGTATTTGATTGTGATGCTGAAAAGTTTGAAATTATAACCTTTTTCTCTATGAAAAGAAATCCCTTTATCCATTTTTTTATGCTGACAGCTTCCCTTTTATTGCTTGTTTCTTCCTGCAGTAAAGAGAATGATGACCAGTTGCCAACCGAACCTGTTCCGATTGATCTGACATCAGAACAGGTTGCACTAGTCGGCTCAGAAAACGCATTTGCATTCGACATCTTCAGCCGAATTGCAGAAAACCCGGGCAGAAATAATCTAATAATATCACCATTGAGCATTTCTGTTGCACTTTCTATGACTCTAAACGGAGCAGACGGAGAAACACGCGACGCAATGCTCGATGCCCTGAGAGTCAGCGGACTTTCTCCGGAAATCATTAATAAATCGTATAAAGACCTCACCGAGGCTCTGCTTTCAGTTGACAAAAGAATTCTAATTTCTATAGCAAACTCTGTTTGGACCGAAGATGACTTTGCCGTCAAAAAAACATTTATTGACATCCTTACAAAATATTACAGCGCTGAAGCGGGCTCATTCGATATAAATGATCCGAATGCACATGTCAAAATAAACCAATGGATCAAAGAAAAGACAAACAATCTCATTACAGACATGTTGGAAAAGCTTGAAGACAACGACGTCATGCTGCTGGTCAATGCCATTTATTTCAAGGGCAAATGGAAGTCTCAGTTTGATGAGGCAAATACTGTTTTGATGCCCTTTTACAAATATGACGGCACATCGGTAACGGTTCCCATGATGAAGCAGAGAAGAAAATTCAAGTCATATTCGGGACAGGATTTCACTCTTGCTGAATTTCCTTACGGACAGGGAAATTATGTTATGGATGTCATTCTCCCTGACCCGTCTGTAAGCATGAATGAATTTACCGCCAGACTTACTGAATCTGAATTCAAAGCATGGATCAGTCAAATGAATGAAAGGGAGATTGACCTTTCATTTCCAAGGTTTAAATATGGTTTCAAGAAGAAGCTGAAAGAAGTATTGTCAGATATGGGTATGGCTGTAGCATTCACAGAGTCTGCAGATTTTTCCAATATTTCTGAAGAATATGATCTTCTTATAAATGAAGTTACGCACCAGGCTTTCATTGAAACCAATGAAGAAGGTACGGAAGCAGCTGCAGCTACTGTTGTGGAAGTAGGCCTTACATCTGTTGGAGAACAGCCACTAGTTTTGAAACTTGACCATCCTTTTATATATCTAATAAGAGAGACAAGCACCAATTCAATACTGTTCATGGGAATAGTTGCTGACCCTTCAGCTAATTGAATGATATAGTGGTGTCTGCATGATCCGGGAATAACAGGCTGTTACCGGACAATCTATCGTCCGGTTTAACACAGCCTGTTTTTTTTCTGATTGAGCATAATGTATTTTTTCCCTACATTTGGCAGTTAATTTCAGAATAAGTCATGACCAGGCTCGCAAAAGAGCTTACTCTTTATGGTTTAATAATGGTAGCAATAGGTTCCTGCATCGGATCAGGAATATTTGTTACTCCATCTCAGATAGCGGGTCTGATACCTTCTGCTTCAGCAATAATTCTGGTATGGGCACTTGGAGGAATTGTCACTCTTAGCGGCGCCCTGACTTTCGGAGAGCTTGGTGCGCTTTTTCCTCATGCCGGAGGAATATATGTTTTTCTCAGGGAAGCCTATGGCGGATGGCTGGGATTCTTATACGGATGGGCATACCTTCTTATAATCACTTCAGGATCAATTGCAGTAATATCACTTGCATTCGCATGGTACCTCAGCACTTTTATCCCAATGGATGATACCTGGAGAATTATAACATGTATTATTACAATAACCTCGCTGACAATACTTAACGTACTAAGGGCAAAATTCGGCGAAATCTTTTCAAACATTTTCACCGGACTCAAAATCATTGGAATTATGTCAATAATAGCTGCAGGATTCGTTTATGGTGACGCTTCTCTGTCATTCGGCAAAGTAAACGGCACTGCAGTTTCAGGTCTCAGTCTGTCTGGTTTTGGCGTGGCTCTTACAGGTGTTCTGTTTTCTTACGGAGGCTGGCAGCACGCCTCTTTCCTTGCCGGTGAAACAAAAAACCCTTCAAGGAATGTGCCGGTTGCCATGATAACCGGTGCCCTGGTTGTGACAGCTGTTTACCTGCTGGCAAATACTGCTTACATGCTTCTTATGCCGGTTGGAGATATAATCACTTCGGAAAAAGTGGCTGCAGATGCTGTAAGCAGAGTGTTTCCGTTCGGAGGCAAGCTTGTGGCAGGAATAATTGCCATAAGTACTGTCGGCACAATAGGAATATATACACTTTCAGCACCCCGTATCTACTATGCGATGGCAGCCGACGGATTGTTTTTCAAACAGATAGCCAGCGTGCATCCACGTTTCAGGACCCCTGTCAATGCTATTATTATTCAATCGGTATGGTCAATTGTCCTTCTGCTTTTCTGGGGCACACTTGAAAACCTTATTACTTATACGGTCTCAATCGAATGGATATTCTTCACCCTGGCAGCTGCCGGAATTTTTATTTTCAGGAAGAAATACAAAGACAGAAAAAGAGACTACAGTGCTTTTGGTTATCCGTTAACTCCTATAATCTTCATTATAATAAATACCTGGTTTGTTATTAATATAACAATAAACAGACCTTTACATATGGGAATAGGAATCTTTTTCCTGTTGCTGGGAGTTCCTGCTTATATTTATTTCAGAAAGAAAAATCCTTCAATAAAAAGCAAATGAAAGATATTTCCTTTATTATCA
>JABUEV010000026.1 GCA_013314865.1 Bacteroidales bacterium
AGAACAGACTATGTTGATGCAGACCTGCAGGGATATTACAGCTTCTCAGGGCTCAAAACCGCTGTTAAATCAGCTATGGCTGTATTGATACCTTCAGCTTTTGATAAACCCGAGGACGGCTTGCTTCACCGGGTGAACAATTTTTCTTTCACTATTAATTTTAAAAACACTGATAAGCTGAATACTTTTTTCAGGACCGGCATCTCAATGGCAGAAAATAGCACTGTCGAGGGAATGGTTTCCTCTGATACATTGCTATTAGTAAGATGGGATGCAAAAAACCTGAATATAAAGAATTTTTCATTTGATAATTTTGCTCTGAATGCATCCTATACCGGTAATAAATTCACCGGCCTAATTAAAAGCGACCGGCTGGGACTTATCGGACAAACCGAGCTGAGGAACCTTAAAACTTCTGTTGATCTTGAGCCGGATAATTTCCTTTTTTCTGTTTTGTGGGACAATCAGAGTAAACCCCTTAATAAGGGCAGATTTGAGGCACGGGGTTTCGTCAGTAATTATGATAATATTAAGTCAAACCCATATGTAATTATTAGTATTGATTCTTCTGATGTTTATTCAAACGACAGGAAATGGATAATAAACAATTGCAGTATCAAGGCAGATACAAGCTCAATTGATATCAACAAGCTAATTATCAAAAATTTAAACAATTATTACCTTGTTAACGGGAGAATTTCCAAAAATCCGGCTGATTCATTGAATATAGAATTTAATGGCATCGATCTATCGTCACTCAATAGCATCGGAAGCAGGAAAAATTCCAAAACTGATGCATCCATTCCGCTTAATCTCAGAGGTATTCTATCAGGCAACATCATTCTGACGAATATATTCAGAAATTTGATGTTTGAAAGTCAGTTAAATGTTTCAGGTTTTTCCCTTCTGGGCAGTGAATATGGCGAATTAAATGCATCATCTGTCTGGAACAGTTCCAAAAAAGTTGCCGAAATAACTGCCTGGAACAACCTCAAAGGGTCGAAAATGATCGATGTCAAAGGAATTTATAACCCTGAAGTCAGGAAAATAAATCTGGATATCATTACAAATAAACTGCCTGTCGATGCCCTTAATCCCCTTCTTAGCAGTTTTGCATCAGAGATTACCGGGCTTGCTTCAGGAAGACTGAACCTTTCCGGTGAATTAAAAAACCTGGTCCTTAAAGGCTCGGTTTTCGCAGAATCTGCCGCCCTCAAAATCAACTATCTTCAGACCAGGTACAGACTCAACGACTCAATCCGTTTTGACAGGAACAGCATTATCTTCAGAAATATCAGAATTACTGATGAAAGGGGTAATTTTGCCACTCTATCAGGATCAGTCAACCATAACTATTTCAAAGACTACAGACCTGATCTTACGATTGGCATGAAAGAAACCCTGGTGTTGAATACAAAACCAAAAGATAATGAAACTTTTTATGGCACTGCTGTTGCTTCAGGCGTTACAACAATAAGAGGAAGACCCGGAATACTTTCATTCGATATTTCTGCCCGAACGGAACGGAACACAAGGTTTTACATTCCTCTGAATACAAGCATGACAGCTTCTGATTATTCATTTATCAAATTCATTACCAGTGATACAGTATCGGAACAGGCAAAAGTCAAGACTCCAATTATCACAGCTGAACAGGAGGCAAGCGATATTGAGTTAAACTTTGATCTTGAGGTCACACCAGATGCCGAAGTACAGCTTATTATAGACTCAAAAGCCGGCGATGTGATGAAAGCTCATGGTTCAGGCAATCTGAATCTAAGACTCAACCCGAAAGGTGTTTTTGAGATTTCAGGAAATTACATAATTGAAGACGGAGATTATCTGTTCACTCTGGGAAATATTCTCAACAAATCCTTTAGCGTTGAAAATGGAGGCAGAATATCTTTTAATGGCAACATAGAGAACGCTGAAATAGACATAAAGGCTATTTACAGGCTTAAGGCATCGTTATATGAACTTATTCAAGATGCTCAGTTCAGTGAAAGAATACCAGTTGAATGCCAGCTTAATCTTACTGGAAATCTTTTTAACCCGATTGTAGGTTTTAACATTTTTCTGCCAAATGCTGACGAAGAAACACGTACAATAGTAAGAAATGCTATAACCAGTGAGGAAGAACTAAGCCGTCAGTTTCTTTACCTTCTTGTAATGAACAGCTTCTATTCAGAACCTTCCTACCGCTCGTCACCTGCAGCAAATACCGGTACATCAGCAATGGCAGTTACCACAACCGAAATGCTTTCAAACCAGCTTAGCAACTGGCTCTCGCAAATAAGCAATGATTTTGACCTCGACTTCGTATACCGGCCAGGCTACAGGGATGTTAATTCGCAGGAACTTGAAGTAGCCCTGTCAACACAGATCCTCAATGACAGGGTTATGATAAACGGGAACTTTGATGTCAGGGGTGCTTCAAATTCTTATGGTAATCCCATCACCGGCGATTTTGATATCGAGTACAAACTGACAGAAAAAATCAGATTCAGAGTGTTTAACAGATTCAATAACCCGTATACCGGAAAGGGAGTCCCTTATACACAAGGCCTGGGAATCTTTTTTAAACAGGATTTTGATAAACTCTCAGATCTCTTCAGAAAAAGACCCGAATCAGCCATGAAGAAGGAAGAGGAGACTACTTTTGAATAAAAGGTTAATAAATTCCCCGGGATTGTTATTAACACAGGATAATAGACCTGACTCTGTTTTCGTTTTTTAATATCTTCGCCCGTGTTTAAATGAAAGAGGAAGATAAAAAATGTGTTAAACGGATAAATTAAAATGCTGAAAATGACATTTTTGCTATTTATGTTACAGGAAGTCCCCGCTGCTGCTGAGAGGACCAGCACTGCAAAACTGACACTGCTTGATCTGGCAATGAAAGGAGGCTGGGTTATGATCCCCATCGTACTTCTTTCCCTGGTGGCAGCATATATCTTTATTGAAAGATACTATGTAATACGCAAAGCTTCAAAGGAAGATACCAACTTCATGAATCGTATCAAAGACTATATTCACGACGGGAAGCTTGAAGCAGCTCTGGCATTGTGCAGATCCACCGATACTCCCTCGGCAAGAATGGTGGAAAAGGGAATAAGCAGGCTTGGAAGACCGCTTCAGGATATCAGTACAGCTATTGAAAATGTAGGGAAGCTTGAAATAGCCAAACTGGAAAAGAGTTTTCCAACCCTTGCAACAATCACAGGTGCTGAACCGATGCTCGGATTTCTTGGTACAGTGATCGGTATGGTCCGATCATTTTATGCCATGTCACAGGCTGGCAACAATATTGAAGTGTCACTGCTGTCAGATGGAATCTATACTGCTCTTATCACTACAGTGGCCGGTCTTATTGTAGGCATACTTGGATATTTTGCCTACAACACACTGGTGGTAAAAGTTGAAAGGGTGGTTTTTAACCTTGAGGCTACTCTTACAGAATTCATGGATATTCTTAATGAACCTTTAAAATCAGGACGTTAGAATGGCAATCTCATCCAGAAATAAAGTAAGTATAAGCTTCAGCTCGACCGGGATGACCGACGTGGTTTTCAATCTTCTTATCTTCTTCATGCTTACATCCACACTGGTCCATCCCACTGCGCTTAAGCTTATTCTTCCAAAGGGAAGCACACAGACTTCAGCCAAACCTCAGACCACTGTCTCTATAACACGCGACATAAAGTATTATGTTGAACAACAGCCGGTAGCTATTGAGGACCTGGAGGCTGTGCTGAAACAAAAGCTGGGAGAAAATCCCGAGACCTATATCGCACTTCATGTAGACAAAAGTGTGCCGTTTGAAAATGCGGTAATGGTTATGAATATTGCACAGGCAAATAATTATAAACTGATAATTGCGACCTCGCCCAAATAACGACATCCACTATATCCCGTCTGAGAGAAAGAAGGGAATCGTGGGAACAGCAGTATTCCATATCACTGTCCTGGCTTTACTGCTTATACTGGGTTTTTCCGTCCCTCCGCCGCCTGAAATCGAAGAGGGAATCCTGGTTAATTTCGGAACAGACGAAGGTGGTTCAGGATTAATTGAACCGTCACCTCCGGATGTTCAGGAAGAAGTCTCTCCTCCTGTGCCCGACAGAACAGCCGAGCAAAGCAGGGAAGAACCCCTCCTGACTCAAAACAATGAGGAGGCTCCGGAAGTAAAGAAAGTGGACCCTGAGGCTGAAAGAAAAAGACTTGAAAAGATTGAGGCTGACCGGAAACTGAGAGAACAGATGGAAGCCGAAAGGAAAAAGAGAGAGGCAGAAGAGCTTGAAAGAAAACGTATTGAGGAAGAACAGAAGCGGCAGGCCGATATAATGAACAGGACCAAAGAAGCGCTCGCCAAATCTAAAAATACCGGCACTTCTTCCAAAAGTGAAGGTGAAACAGGCGGCACTGGTAACCAGGGAACCCCGACCGGCTCAGTTGACTCAAAAAACCGTGGCGAGGGAAGCGGTCTTGGCAATAAAGGCATTTCCTACAACCTTGAGGGCAGGGGATTTCAGTCACTCCCCGAACCAAAATATAACCTGCAGGAAGAAGGCAGAGTGGTTGTGGAGATAAGCGTAGACAGATCAGGAAAAGTAGTCCAGGCAATCCCCGGTGTAAAAGGATCTACAACATTGAACGAGACACTCCTGAAAGTCGCCAAAGATGCTGCCCTTCAGGCCAGATTTGACGCTAAACCCGATGCTCCTGCTATTCAGAAGGGAACAATTACCTATAATTTCGTGCTTAAATAAAATATTCCGTCACTCCGGAATTATTCCATGACCCTTAATAATTTTACCACAATCCATCCGTGATTGGCATTTATTATCTGATGCAGTATTTCTTACATTGCAAAGAGAGGAAAAGGCTTCATCATTTCGATTACCTTCTCTCCTACCCTGGCAATAACTTCCTGATTGTCAATATTTGAAATTACCTCATCAATAAGTTCCACAATTGTCAGCATATCCTGTTCACCCATCCCCCTTGTGGTAACGGCAGGTGTCCCAACCCTTAGACCGGATGTAAGAAATGGCGAACGGCTGTCGAACGGAACCATGTTTTTATTGACCGTAATATGAGCAAGCCCAAGCGTATTTTCAGCTTTCTTACCCGATACGTCAGGAAATTTCGTTCTCAGATCAATAAGCATCAGATGGTTGTCGGTTCCTCCGGAAATAACCTTATAGCCCCTTTCAATAAAAGCCTTTGCCATTACTTCAGCATTCCGTTTTACCCGCTTCTGGTAATCCCTGAACTCAGGCGTCAGAGCTTCACCAAATGATACAGCTTTTGATGCAATGACATGTTCAAGAGGTCCTCCCTGAACTCCCGGGAAAACAGCAGAGTTCAGAATGGATGACATCATTCTATCCTCTCCCTTCGGCGTTTTGAGTCCCCATGGATTGACAAAATCCTTTCCCATTAAAATTATGCCGCCCCTGGGACCTCTCAGGGTCTTATGCGTGGTAGATGTTACTATGTGAGCAAATTCAAGAGGATTTTTCAACAGACCTGCCGCAATCAAACCGGCAGGATGAGCCATGTCAACCATTAAAATAGCCCCCACACTGTCAGCAATTTTTCTCATCCGCTCATAATCCCATTCCCTTGAATATGCCGATGCACCCCCGATTATTACTTTTGGTCTCTCTTTCAGGGCAATCTCCTCCATCATGTCATAATCAACGTATCCGGTGTCTTCCTTTACATTATATGAGACAGGCCTGTAAAGGATACCCGATGAATTTACAGGTGAACCGTGAGAAAGATGGCCTCCGTGGGCCAGGCTTAATCCCATGAAAGTATCACCCGGCTTCATGACAGCCATAAAAACAGCCATGTTTGCCTGTGCTCCCGAATGAGGCTGAACATTGGCATATTCAGCTTTAAAAAGCTCTTTAAGTCGTTCAATGGCAAGCTGTTCAGTCTGATCAACAAACTCACAACCACCATAATATCTGTTACCAGGATACCCTTCGGCATATTTGTTGGTCATAACCGAACCCATGGCTTCAAGTACCTGAGGACTTACAAAATTTTCCGAAGCTATAAGTTCAATGCCATTAAGCTGCCTCTGGCGCTCTTTCTCAATGATATCAAATACCAGTGCGTCCCTTTTCATAAAATTACCAGTGTTTTTATTTAATAATATCTTTCTCCGGTTCCGGATTATTCAGAAATTTAAGTTTGATACTGCAAAAAAATTGTCAGATAAACAAATATAATTCTAATTGAATATAATTCTTCTTAAATAAAGCATCATTCTTCAGAGAATTGCATCAATAATTCCCTGTATGTACTGTAAATTCTTGATTTTGATATAAATCCCACATAATACCCTTTATCCAGAACAGGAAGGTTCCATGCTTCTGTCTTCTTAAATGCCTCCATCACAGCATCGATGCTTTCGCTTTTGTCAACATATGTGGGAGGAATGGCCATCAGATCCTTTACAAGCACTTTATCGTACAGTTCACTGTTAAACATTATTTCCCTGACATCATCAAGAAGCACTACCCCTTCAAGGACATTGTTGTCGTCAACAACAGGAAAGAGGTTTCTTTTTGACCTGGAAATAACCTTAATCAGTTCACCCAGTGTGTCTTTTGCTTTCACAGTAAGAAGGTCTGTTTCAATGTCTCTCCTCCAGTTCATAAAAGTCAGTACAGCCTTATCCTTATCGTGTGTAATAAGCTCTCCTCTTTTTGCCAGTTCAATGTGGTATATAGAATGCTTTTCAAAAATCCTGGTGGTAATGAAAGCGATAGTGGAGGTTATTATCAGGGGAATAAGAAGGCTGTATCCGCCCGTAATTTCAGCTATCAGAAAGATTGCCGTGAGAGGGGCATGCATTACACCTGCCATCATTCCTGCCATTCCTGCGAGAATGAATCTGTTGTCCGGGATATCAAAACCTGTAAACCTGTTAAGCAGGTTTGCAGCCAGAAAGCCGTTTACACCTCCGACAAACAATGTAGGGGCAAATATCCCGCCTACACCTCCCGCTCCATTGGTCGAACTGCTTGCGACCACTTTAAAAAGAACCAGAGTGGCCAGAAACAAGATAAACATCGGATAGTTTTCAGTGAACCTGCTGAATATTGTATGATTATATAATAAATCTGCTTCACCCTTTAAAAGAGACATGATGACATTATAACCTTCTCCGTAAAATGAAGGAAACAAATAAATCAGTGAACCGAGAATAAATCCCCCAATCAGAAGTCTCACAAAAACATTCTTAATCTTTTCATACTGGCTTTCAATAAAAAGGGTCATTCTTGAAAAATAGAGTGACAAGAGACCGGAGATGACCCCCAGCAATAAATACCAGGGAATAGTGTTGACCTTAAACGATTCTGTCAAATTGAAAGCAAAAAGTACTTCGTCGCCCATCAGAAAAAAAGTTGTTGTGGCCGCCGTCACAGAAGAAATCAAAAGCGGAACGATTGATGCTACGGTAAGGTCAAACATCAGAATCTCAAGAGTGAAAACTATTCCGGCAATCGGAGCTTTGAAAATTCCTGATACTGCTCCTGCTGCACCGCAACCGATCAAAAGAGTAATACTCCTGTAATTTAGTCTGAAAAACCTGCCAAGAGTCGAGCCAATTGAAGATCCTGTAAGCACTATTGGAGCTTCAGCTCCGACTGAGCCTCCGAAACCTATTGTAAGGGTGGAAGCGACAATTGACGTCCATGTATTGTGAGGCTTCAGATGACCTTTCCTTTTTGAAATTGCATATAAAACCCTGCTGATGCCATGACCTATATTGTCTTTAACAACGTATTTTACGAAAAGAAAAGTCAAAAGAATTCCTATCAAAGGCAACAGCAAATAGGGAAGGTTACTCTGAAATTGACTCACCCTCGTTTCAAGAAACTGGTGAGCAAAATGTATTGAATTTTTCAGCAATACAGCTGCCAGAGCGCTCAAGAGCCCGACAACCAGACTCAGGAAATAGATCAGCGTTGTCTGATCAATCTCTGTTAGTGATTTACGGAAAATTCTCCTTAAGGAAACTACTGAAAACATAGTGCCGCAAATATAAAAAGATTAAAACAGCTTCTTTGATTTTTAATTAAGTTTGTTAATTTTCCATTCACTTGACTTTTCAATGATAAAATTCGAAGTTTTCACACTGGATAATGGCTTAAAAGTTCTGGTCAACCAGGATCTGTCAACACCACTGGTTGCCATGAATATTCTCTACAACGTAGGCTCAAAAGATGAAGATCCGGACCGTACAGGTCTGGCTCACCTTTTTGAACATCTGATGTTCAGCGGTTCAGTCAATATTCCTGAGTTCGACCCTCCCCTTCAGCTTGCCGGAGGAGAAAATAATGCATTCACAAACAACGATATAACCAACTATTATCTTACCCTCCCTTATGAAAACCTGGAAACCGGATTCTGGCTTGAATCAGACAGGATGCTTGGGTTAAACCTTACAGAGGGGAATATTGAAATACAGAAAAGTGTGGTTGTTGAGGAATTCAAACAGCGGTATATCAATCAGCCATATGGAGACGTAATGCACCTTCTCAGGCCACTTACATATAAAATTCATCCATACAAGTGGCCACCCATCGGGGTCGATATTTCCCATATTGCCACTGCCAGCCTCGAACATGTATCCGATTTCTTTTTTTCACATTATGCACCTAATAATGCAATTTTGTCACTGTCAGGTAAAATTACCCCGGATGAAGCCTACAGGCTAAGCAATAAATGGTTCGGACCTGTCGAAAAAAGAGAGCTGAGGAAAAAGAATATTACTCCTGAACCCGAGCAGACTGAGGAAAGGAAGCTTTCTGTTCTCAGAAATGTGCCGGTGACTGCTCTCTATAAAGCCTGGCATGTCTGCAAAAGAACCGATGAGGATTTTTATACTCTTGATCTTCTGACGGATATACTTGCCGGAGGGGAATCGGGCAGACTCTACTCAAAACTCGTCAGGGAAAAAGGACTTTTTAGTGAAGTTAATGCCTGGCTTACATCTGATATTGATCCCGGTCTGGTCATCTTCCAGGGCAGGCTTATGAACAATGTTGACATTGAAGTGGCTGAACAATCTTTGAATGAGATAATTGATGAACTAAAGCATAAAGAGCCGGAAACAAAGGAAATGGAAAAAGTTAAAAACAGATATGAATCAGCTACAGTAATTTCAAACTCAGGCATTCTGAATAAAGCAATGAATCTGGCTTATTATGAGCTTCTGGGAAATCCTGAGCTTATTAACTCCGAAATAGAAAATTTTTGCAGGGTCTCTCCTGAAATGGTGAAAGAATCAGCAATAAAATACCTGAATCCTTCAAATTGCAGTACGGTTTATTATATTTCTGAAAGAGGTGAAAAATGAAGGAAGTGTTGAACAGAAAAGAGGCTCCTCCTGTGCGGGAAATTGACCCTGGAAATATTCCCGAAGCTCAGTCTTTCAAACTTGAAAATGGCATCAGGGTCTATCTTATTGAGTCGGGAAATGAGGAACTGATTCGGATGGAATTTACTTTTAAAGCCGGACAGATAAAAGAGGAATCTCCTCTTGTTTCAACAACCACAAATATGATGCTGACCGAAGGAACTGAAAATTACACGGCAGATCAAATAAGCTCTGAATTTGATTTCCTTGGTGCATTTCCTAATCATTCAGCCGACAAGGACACTGCCGGCTTTGTGGTATATTGTCTGAACCGCCATGTTGAGAACATACTGAGGCTTTGCAGGGAAGTGCTTTTCAGTCCGGTATTCCCTGAGAAAGAACTGGATATACTTATGAAAAAGAGACTCAGGCTGTTTCAGGTCAACAGGGAAAAAGTCCAGAATCTTGCATCTGATAAATTCTTCGAATCCATATTCGGGGAAAGCCACCCTTACGGCTGGCAGGTATCTGAGAATCATTTCACCGGAATCTCATCTGCAATGTTGTCAGATTTTCATGGGAAATACTATACCCCTGAAAACATGGCCGTGATTGTATCAGGCAAGATTCCGGAGGAGCTCACCAAGCTCATTGAACTGCACTTTGGTGACTTAAGTCACAGAGTTCCTGTGGCCGACGGACCTGAGAAAAAACCTGCCGGTTCAAATGACAGGAGATTCAGAATAAAGAAACCTGGGGCTGTTCAGTCGGCAATCAGATTAGGCAAGCCAACTATTAACAAAAGACATCCTGATTACCCGGGGCTAAAAGTACTCAATACAATATTGGGTGGTTATTTCGGTTCAAGACTGATGAAAAACCTTCGGGAGGAAAAGGGTTACACTTATGGAGTACATTCAAGCCTGTCATCTCTTAATCTTTCAGGTTTTATGATGATAGCCACGGAAGTTAATAAAAATGTCACTGAAAAGGCTGTTGATGAAATATTAAAAGAAATTACCCGCCTTCAAAATGAACCTGTTGGCAGATCAGAACTTTCCGTGGTAAGAAATTATATGACAGGTGAGATAATAAGGATGTTTGACGGACCTTTTGCACTGGCTGAAAGTTTTAAGGCAGTCTGGGATTTTGGACTCGATAATAATTATTACTACAGACTCCTGGAAAAAATCAAAACAATAGAACCGGATGAAATAACCGAACTCGCAAGAACGTATTATAAAACAGATGAGCTTTATGAAATTATTGCCGGCTGAGTATGAAGATCAACCGTCTATATATAATATTTATCATATCCATTTTGCAGGCAGGTTATGCAATTGCGCAGAATTCTTGCGAAAATCCTCTTCCTCCCCGGCTCAATTCAGTTACAGTGGTTCCGGAATCCTCATCTTCCGTTCTGAACTGGAGCCTAAGTCCTTCTACAGGAATTGATGCCTATATAATTTACTTCCTTGACACAAGAAACGGAAATACAGCTTTTTATGCTATAGATACCTTATGGAATGCTTCCGCAGTTAGTTATCAGGATGTAAGGATTCAATACAGGAGTTTTCAGTACAGGGTGGCAGCTTTCCGACTGCCCAGATGTGCCAGCGAACTGTCAAATATTCTCAGTACTATTTTTGTCACGGCAGAAGTTGATACCTGCAGCAGAAAAATCAATTTAACATGGAACGGTTATGATCCTCCCTCACCGCATACTGTTCTGGATTACTCAGTGCTTTTATCAGTTAATGGCAGTAATTTCACCGAGACAGCCAGGGTTCCTGCAGAAACCAACACTTATGTTTTCCCTGATTTCATAATTGATGCTGATTATTGTTTTGAAATTAAAGCCAATATTGACGATCAGCCATATTCACTCTCAAACAAGGCATGCATAAGGACAAAAATGCAAAAACCTCCTGGCTGGATAAATGCCGATTATGCAACTGTAAACGAAAATGGCAGAATTTCCCTGTCATTTACCTGGGATCCGGAATCGGAAATCAGCCGTTTTCGTCTCGAAAAAAGCAGTGGATTACCAGGTTCATTCAGGGAAATAGCACAAATCTCTTCCAATTCAGGAAACCTTCAATATATTGACTCAGAAGCAGATATCAGTATTATTAACCTTTACAGGCTCACTGCCTTAAATAACTGCAACCTGGCTTCAACAATATCAAACACTTCATCAAATATCGTCCTTAAGCATGAGATTTCAGACAATGAAATAAAATTTGCATGGAATTCATGCAGAAAATGGCTTGGCAGAGTGGCAGATTTCCGGCTGTACATTGATCAGGGGAATGGTTATAACCTCTACACGGTTCTGAGCAATGCCGACACAAGCCTTACAATCAGGTATTCTGACATTATGGATGAGATAACAGGCAGTAAGGTATGTTTTTATGTTTCATCTTCAGAGGCAGAAAATCCATACGGGATTAACAGCACTGTAAGGTCAAACGAGGTTTGTACCGGGACTATTGAAAGAATAACTGTCCCAAATCTATTCACCCCTGACGGAGATCTGGTAAATGACCTCTTCCGGCCTGTGCTTTCATTCACTCCGCAAAGCTATCATCTTGTTATCAGCGACAGGAAAGGAAGAGTCGTTTTTGAAACAACCAGTCCTGAAGATTCATGGGACGGTACTTCTGGAGACACAAGAGTAATACAGGATGTTTACATCTGGATTCTGAAAGTAAGGACCCCTTCGGGGAAGGATGTTTCCAGAACCGGCACCGTTACGGTATATAGAAACCGGTGATTTTTTCCTGCTGACTGTCATTAAGAGCAGGGACTTTGACTTAATATCGCTATCTTTGTGGGAAGCGAGAATGATGCGTGAAGTTTTATGGGGAACAAGGATTTTTTTGATGATGAAGATATTAAACGTATTCAGGACGAATACAACTCTCTGATTGACAATCTTGTCAGATGCAAGAATCCCGGCGACAGGGAGATGATTGAAAAAGCCTTCAGCATTGCAAATGAGGCTCACTGGAACATGAGGAGAAAATCCGGAGAGCCCTATA
>JABUEV010000027.1 GCA_013314865.1 Bacteroidales bacterium
ATCGAATTATCATAGTCTTTTGCGGTAAAATATTCCGTCCCCATTATATAATAACCCTGCACAAGTATCTTGCCTGCGTTTTCCTTGCTTGTTTTGCTTCCATATTTATCTGCAACCGCGGCCGCAGTTTTAGCAGCTTTAATCACTTCAACAGCAGGCTTCTTTTCGTTCAGGGTGTTTGAAGCCACCCTTACATACAGGCCGGGCAATACCTGCATTGCTTTCTGCTTCAAGTCATTGACACTTTCTCCCACTTTGTCGGAAAGGACTATTACTTCTTCAAAAGACTTAATGGCTGCTCTCACGTCAGTCTGGGCAGCTTTGGCACCCTCATTGTATACTTTTATGACGTCATTTCTTTCCTGGGAATTCAAATTCATCCATGATACAGCAACAACAATAATAAGAATTGCTGATAATCTATTCTTTATGATTCTCATTTTCATTTAGATAAAATGGTTAGTAATTTTTTTGAGGAGTAAATATAAAAAAATATTTAATTTCTTAATAATCATGAAAATTATTAACACCCCAATTAGTAATTAAGATACCTGCCGTAATGGTATATCCGGTAAAATATGAACTCAAAAAATTCAAGTTGTTTAAACTCTTTTTTCAGTGAATCAAGCAATCATCTGTTTAAAAGATAAATCAAAATATCTAAATCTTCCAAAATGACTTCCCGAAAAGAACAAAAACCGGAAGTATTTCAAGCCTTCCCAGAATCATTAAAAAACTCAGAACAGTCTTACTGATTGCAGACATTTCAGAAAAGTTACTCATCGGGCCGACAGTTCCGAACCCTGGACCGATCCCTGCCATACAGGTGGCTACCGAACTTGCAGAAGTAACCGGGTCTGAACCCAGAATTAATAATATGCAGGTTCCGGTTAAGAAAATGAAAAAATAGAGTAGTATGAACGCTAGTATAGATCTATTTGTCTTTTCTTCCACATACTTGCCATTGAGCTTTAAAGTAATAATTGCTCCCGGATGACTAAGGCGTTTAAAAAACCTACTGATGTTTTTCTGCACAATGAGATGGCGCGCCATTTTAATTCCTCCACTTGTTGACCCGGTACATCCTCCTGAAAACATAAGCAGGAAAATCAGCATCATACCAGCAGAAGGCCATAAAATATAGTCAGCATTTGCAAATCCGGTACAGGTTATTATAGAAATTACCTGGAAAAATCCTTCTCTGAAAGACTCAGATAAGGGTTTTGATGTATGTAAAAGCAAAATACTGCCTGCCAGTGTTCCTGCAACCAATACCACAATCAGATAAAACCAGAGCTCTTCATTATTCCTGATTTTTCTGAAATTGTTTTTTACTAGATAATAATAAACAACCTGGCTGGTTCCTGCCAGAAACATGAAAATCATGACAATAAACTGACTATAGTTCGAGTAATGCATCAGGCTGATGTTTTTAGTTGAAAAACCGCCTGTCGCAACTGTGCCGAATGAATGGCAAATACTGTCGAACAGATTCATGTCTCCAACGTCAAGTAAAATGACCTCGGCCACCGTGAGCCCTAAATAAATTAATAATACTCTGACTGCAACACCTGATATTTTAGGATGTATCTTTTCTTTCAAAGATGATTCAAGACTGAATAACTGATACCCGGTTACCTTCAATGAAGGCAGTATCAGAATCACCAAAGCTATTATTCCTACCCCTCCTATCCAATGTGTAAGGCTTCTCCAGAATAAGATTGAATAAGGAAGAATTTCTACATCTCTGAGTATAGAGGCTCCTGTAGTAGTAAAACCTGAGGTCGATTCAAATAATGCATCTATGAACCCGGGAATAGTATCACTCAGAATATACGGAAGTGTGCCAAAAAGAGGAAAAAGAATCCATGCAAGAGAAACAATCAAAAAAGTGTCCCGGTTTGTAATCTTGATGTTTTTTGCCTTTGTCCAGGGTACAAAAAGCAGAAAACTGAAGAAACCCGTCAAAAGAGAAGAAATGACAAACGGACCTGTAGATTCATTGTATAAATATGCAACGATGATACACGGAAGAAATATAAGAGCCTCAAGCAACAGTATTTTACCCAGAATCCTGATTATCAGTATGGGATTTATCAGCCTCATCTGCCTTTCTCCGGAATTTCGACCGGCAAAGTTAAACTAAGTTTCAGGAATCAGAAGTAAATATTAGCCCATATTTAATTTTAACAGAAAGATAATTTTTGCAGTCTGTTTTTCCCTGAAAACTTGCCTGTACTTACTAAACTAGATAGATATCTATGTTTTAGTCAAAGTTTATTTTCTTGAAAGTTGCCAATTCCTCAGCTTTCCTTCGATAAGACTTTTTGCAGGTTTTGTCTCCTGATGATTCACATACCCTGCTCAACCCAAAATAGGCATAGGCACTGTACTCATTGCCGAATTCACCAAGCTGTGATAAAGTATTTATGCCTCGTTCATAAAGCTTTTTAGCCAGATCGTAATTTTTGTATTTATTTTCCTGTATTAATGCATTGAAGACCATCAATTGTCCCATAAAAAAAGCGCCTGATGCTGTCTGCTCCATTTCTTTTGCAAGACTTTCAGCCTTATCGTACTGCTTCAGCAGAAGCAGGTTCTTAATATGCATCGACTTGAAATACAGGTTGGCAGGATATCGGTTCGTCAGAGTATTGCTGTACAGCGAAGCTTGAAGGAAATTGTTTTCAAAACCGGTGTAAATCCATGTAAGAATTGAATAGGCTTCAACTTTAAGAAAAATAGATTTTTCAGCCGCTGTTACAAGTTCACGCAGTCCTTTAGCCATATCTCCCGGAGGAAAGAGGGAGGCAAGTGTTTTGTAAACCGGTCTTACCCGGGGATATGCTTCGCGATAATAATTATATATACCAGTGAAAAAATAAAAATCAGAATAGTAAGCAACAAGTTCAAAGCTTTTTCTGAGATATTTATATGTGCCCGAAACAAGCGGTACCACATTAATCACCAGTCCGTTATCGGCATAAAACAAAGCAAGTAAAGCTCTCGCGCAAATGTTGACCAGAATACTTTCTGCTTCATAATTTTCAGAATATGGTTTTTCCTCACTTAATCTGATGCAGTTTTTAAGATTCTCCTCAAAAATGCTTCTGGCAGGAGAGTCAGCTACCAGCGGATAATATTTCCAATAAGTGTTTATTCCTTTCAGCAGATATGAGACCGGATGGTCGGGATATAACCTGTAAATTCCATCGAAAAAATCATCGGCTTTTTTGAATTCAAGATTATACATTGCATCAAGTCCTTCATTTATCTTTCTGACTATTGAAGTATCCTGCAATACCTGGGAATTCAACCCTGAAATGTCACAGCAGATGACGGAAGTAAAAACAAACAGATATAGTACAAGCCTTTTTTTCATCCTGAATAATTCATATGATGAATTAAGAGATGACTTTAATGGCGGACGCAAGAGTGCCAATCCAGCTGTAAATTTAATTCAGTGAATTGACAAATAACAGAAAGTGACCTGTTATTTCTTTATAATTGTTCCATTGCAGAATGACACACTTTCCGATGCTAAATAAAGGAAGAGTGTCTGTGATTATTTAACCTTCTGAAAAAATCTGATTATAGAATTTCAGCTTAATGCCTTGTATTTTTTAAGTATTTCTGTAGTAGTCATCATGAAATCAATATACTGCGCCCTGTGGTAAGCTGACTTGTTTTCAGAGTTATTCCCTGAGAGTTTTCCCTTAAAACTTTCCAGATTGGTGTATCCTTTTTTATCCATCCATTTTTCAATTTCACTGATCATTGTGGCAATTACTTCCACCTGGTTCAGGTAAAGAGTACTTACGACCTGAACGCAATCTGATCCTGCAAGGAGCATTTTTATTACATCGTGCCCGTTGAATATGCCTGTATTGGCACAGACAGAAGCTTTAACAGAGCCATATAAAAGCCCTGCAAAACGCAGCGGGAGCCGGCTGTCTTCCCTGTTACTAAGGTTATACGGGAAATAATGCTGCTCGGATTCTATATCAATGTCGGGCTGAAAGAGCCTGTTGAACATAACCAGACCGTCAGCACCTTCTTTATCAAGATTGTGGATAAACTGAAGTGGGTTGGTATAATATGGACTCAGCTTTACTGCGACAGGTATGGCTACAGCTGCTTTAACTTCGGTCAGAATTTCAATCTGTTCTTTTTCTATGTCATACACGTCTTTATCCGGTTTTTCGGGTACGGTATAAAAATTAAGTTCCAGACCATCAACTCCTGTTTCCTCAATCTTCTTTGCATATTCAACCCAGGTCGCTTTATTAATAGCATTAAGACTTGCAAACACAGGAATACTAACCGACTGTTTTGCTTTTTTCAGTTTAAGAAGATGGTCATAAGGATAATCAGGCACAGAAGCTGCCGAGGGGAAAAGAGTGATCATCTCAGCATTTCTGTCTTCATATTCAGTCTTTAATTCATACAGGTGAAGGTTTTCAAGATGTATCTGCTCTTCAAAAAGTGATTTGTACACTACAGCCGCGGCGCCGGCTTCTTCTATCCTTTTAAGTTTGTCGGGATCGGCCGTCAGACTGCTTGCTCCGGCTATTACGGGATTTTTAAGTTCCAATCCCATATATTTCGTCTTTAAATCTGCCATATTTCTTGTTTTTTAACTCTTTTAACAATGGTCAAAGCAGGAATTATTTAAAAAGAGAGTTTCTAATTTCAATACCCGATACATTAACAAATCCCGGATAAAAAAGTTTACTCCGGGATATGTATTAAGACTTCTCCTGAACAGCTGTAGAAATTTTCAGGACAGAAATTCTCTCAACAGTGGTATTTTAGTCTTTAAACCGGTTGTAGAAGCTGGTTTTTGGGTATAAAGTCTGAAGGTATGGGCATTTCATAGACACATTTTCTAAGATACCTTCCGAAAGTTTGAATATCTCCGAATTTTTCCTGCTCTTCAACAGAAATAAGATTTCCAATTCCTACACGTGCATACCTGTCAGCTTTGTTGAAAAGTTCGGATGGTTGTCTTAAAATACGAACTCTCCAGTTTATCAGGCCAAGGAAATAGAAAAAAGGAGAATTTCCGTCGAAAAATCGTATTGGCAGGACAGGAACCTTTGCTGACCGGATAAGGTGAAGAATGCTTTCCTGCCATTTTCTGTCCCTTATTTTGCAGTTTTTCAGTCTGAAATCTGACACTGCACCTGAAGGAAAAAATCCCACCGGGTGCCCTTCATGCAAATGATTCAGGGTTTCCCTGATGCCGCTGATGCTTGTACTTGTTATTCCTGTTTTTTTATTTCCTACAGGTGTAACAGAAATAAAATTATCCTTCATAGTCTTCACAAGGGAAAGTATCTTATTGACCATCAGCTTATAGTCGGTACGCAGGCTTGCCATAAGGTCAATCAGGATAATTCCGTCGAGCCCCCCATACGGATGGTTTGAAATAGTGATAAAGGCTCCTTTTGGCAGTATTTTGAGCCTTTCAGCATTGCCTATCAGGTAGTTTACACCAAGATCATTCAGGAGTCGTGATGCAAATCCGGCTCCCTTGTAACTGCCATTTTTGCTGTAAACATTATTTACTTTGTCTATTGCAAGGAGTTTCATTACAAACCTTGCTCTCCGGTGTCCCTTTTCCCCCCTGAAAAAGGGGGATATTGCCTCAAAATCCTTTTCATCTACAACTTTCATCTCAGTAATCGATAGTTATAAATGAGATCTTTTTCCTCATGCAAAATTAGCAAAATGCTGTGAAATTAATAAGGGATAAAATCATATTTTAGGCTACACCCGGGCACAACATAAAGCTAAGCTATTATAATATAACAGATCAAAACAGACCCCGTCAAATGATTTTAATGACAGATATATTTTAAACAAATTTCAGCAATGACAAAACTGCAGTCAGAAATCCAGATGCCAGAAGACTGTCAAATCTGTCTAAAAATCCGCCGTTTTCGGGAATCAGGTTATTGAAATCTTTTACACCAAAATTTCTTTTGTAAAATGATGCAGCCATGTCGCCCAGGAAAGCGAAAAAAGCAATCCCGCAAGCGAGTATCAGTGCTTTTCCTGAAGGAATTCCGATAAGACCTTTAAGTATTACCCCGCTAGCCGCTGCAATAAAAACTCCACCGATAAATCCTTCAGTGGTTTTATTTGGACTTATGCCGGGTATTAGTTTTTTCCGCCCTGTCAGTTCTCCTGTTATCTGGCTGAAACTGTCAAAAATTGATGTGATCGCAAATGTGTAGAAAATCAGTTCCTGTTCAACCTTGCTAAAACAGAAAAATCCTGCAGATATTAATATAAAAATCAGTATGGCTGTCAGAAAAAGAATTCTTTTTTTATACCCTGCCGTCCGGAACAGATCAATAAGTTCAAGAAATCCTGCAACAATTATTATTACTGCAAGAACCCTGAAAGCAATAGGTTTAATTACAATGCTTAACGCCACAATGTTAATTACTATAAAATATGTGAATGTCTTTTTCCAGCTTTTCAGGGCCTGACTTTTTTCCTTTTTGCGGTTAATGAAGCAGAATCCGGTTACACCGACAAGAAAATAGGCAAGAATTATGAAATATACTTTCAGGATCATTGAATTTGCAATTGAAGAACTTATTAATTCTATTCTCCGGTTACTATCATTAATAAACCGAAAAGGATCATTCCGACCGCATACCAGAAACGTAATGGCCCTTCGGCGCGTCCGATTTTTATCCCTGCAAGAAGCCAGGGACCCACTAAAGCACCAATTATGGCACCTGAAGTAAGGAAATACACAAGTGTCAGATCGATCTTTCCCAAAAGGAAATGACCTCCAAGTGCTGAAAAATTGTTTACAGTTGATACAATAAGAGATGTTCCCAATACAATCTTAAATGGCATGCGCATTGCAAACATCGCAGCCTGTACCGGAGCTGTGCCTGAAGTTCCGAAAGTTCCTGTAATAATTCCTGATGTGAAACCAAAAAAACCACCCCGGGCAATTCTCATGTAATTTTTCACATCCGGCAAAGGCTCCCCGTTTATCTCAGATTTTTTTTCTTTCCACCTGCTGATTAACATATATATTGCCATAAGAATGGCATAGATGCCAAAACTGACTTTAAGTTGCCTGGTAGTCATAATACTTGTCAATCCTGCACCGGCAATTGCCCCAAGAATACCAAATGCCGAAAATGTCAGTCCCATGGTTAGATCAACATTTTTATTCCTGTAGTGTCCGTATGACCCGGCTATGCAGATGGGAAGAGAAGCTGCAAGTGATGTGGCAACTGATACCTGCGCAGGCACCCCGAACAAAACAGTCAGAACGGGAATAAAAAAGAATCCTCCGCCGCCTCCAAGCACTGACCCCAATAACCCTATAACGAAACCTACAACAGGCAAAAGAAGATAACCATACTCAAATGAAGAATGAAATATCATATTGACTGTTTCCTGTTTGTTTTTCTTTCCTTCAACACCCAGTACAATCCCTTAACATTCGACTTCATTTCCGGCAATATAAACTGAATGGCTATGTGCTCAATTGCGCCTGCAATCCCCCATACAATTATCAGATAATAAAACCATTCCATGAAACCTATGGTAAAGAGACATATAAAAAATGCCCCCTGAACATATCCTCCGATTTTTGTTATGTAAAGGTGAAAACTCGGAAACTTGCCAAATTTTATGAGCGATATGACCACAGTAAGTAGCAGGCTTGCAATGAATATTATTAAACTGACCTTGTACGGAAGTAAATCTTCCAGTTTAAAAATATAAATGCCGGTAAAAACAAGTACATAATTAAGATTGTCAGCAAATGAATCGAGCTTTGCTCCAAGCTCAGTCTCCATTTTTAATCTTCTGGCTATGAAACCGTCAAGCGCGTCTGAAATCAGATTTATTACAAGAAATATGGCATAAGGAGTCTCCTTCCCGGTGATGGCAAAATAGAGTATCAGCGGAAAAATCAGCAGTCTGTAAAGTGTAATCAGATTTGGTAAATTAAGAATCTGCTTATTGATCATTAAATTTTGACTGGATTTATCCTGAGTGTTCCGATATCTTTTTAAGAAGGTCTGCAAAAATCATGGCATCCTCCCTGCTGAGTCCGGTTCTTATTTTTTCGGAAATCTTCTCACAGGCAATTTGCCTCAATTCATTTATCCTTTCCCCTTTTTTGTCTGGCTGAATTAAAACAATCCTTTTATCTTTATCCGATCTGAACCTTATAATGTAGCCCTTCTCCTCAAGTCTGTCAAGCAAAACTGTCACTGTTGGTTTTGAAAGGCAAAATTCCCTTGAGAGCATTGTGACAGTAGGATTTTTCATCCTCACGATTGCCTTCAGATAATACAACTGCTTCTGGGTAAGATCACTGAATTCAGACCTGTCAATAGTTTCTTCAAGAATATTCTCAATGAGACCGGTAAAGTCGCAGACAGCATCCTGTAAACTAACCATATCAGTTTTTATTCAAATATAGTTAGATTTATCAAATTGTTATAATAAAAATCCAACTTTAAGTTTCACTTTCGGGATAATTATTGCACCCTAAAATCTTTTGAATCCCGGATTTTTAACTAATGAATATTTGAGTCAGCTCCGAAAAGCAATAAATATTGTATGTCTTTTACTAACCCCCCAATCCCCTGAAAGGGGAGTGTTTAATAATGAGTTCACTTTGGTGTGTTCAGGGGTGGAAGTAATAATCGGATTGGACTCAATATTTTAATGTAACATGATCTGTTTCTTAATAAATTTGTTATATTAAACAATTCTATGATCCAGAGATGAAAATTAAAACTGCCGGTTGTTTTGTGGTTTTCTTTTTTCTTTTTTCATCCTTGCTCAGCCAGAATGACACCATTGAATTGGGCGGGATAATAGGAGAAAAAAGATCAGGATTGTTCGACAGTGATGAACTGCTTGAACTGACGCTCCGCTTTGATTTAACGCAATTCAACAGAACCAAACAGTTAAATGACTATCAGGAGGCTGTAATGACATACTATCTGAACGGGAAGGATACAGTAAGCCGGACTGTCAGAATAAGAGCCCGGGGGAAGTTTCGCAGGGACTTCTGTGACTTTCCTCCGATAAGACTGAACCTGAAAAAAGGAGAAACGCCTGAAGATGAATTCAGTAATATTGACAAAATAAAACTTGTGACTCACTGTAAGGCAGGCAACAGTGAATATGTTATCAGGGAATATCTTACCTATAAGATATTTGCTTTGTTTACGGATATAAGCTTCAGGGTCAGGCTTCTAAGAATAAATTACATTAACACCAGGAGACCCGGAAAACCAGTTACTGAATATGCTTTCCTTATCGAGCCGGTTGAATTACTGACGGAACGTACCAACACGATAGAAGTCAAATCTGAAAAATTAAGTCAGAGACAGATCAGGCCTGAATATATTGACCGGCTTGCTATCTTTAATTACATGATAGGCAATTATGATTGGGCTGTCCCCGGACAGCAAAATTTAGTGGTTTTGTTACAGCCCGGTGTTGATTCAGAACAGTTCGGCATTGTCGCGCCTTATGATTTTGATTATTCTGGACTGGTAAATGCCCCTTACGCGCTTCCTCCTGAAACATTGCCGATAAAATCTGTCAGACAACGCATGTTCCGGGGTATTTGCCGCGATGAAGAAAGCTACAGAAAAGCCCTGAATGAATTTCTTGAAAAACAGAATGCAATTTACGAAGTGATTGACAAATGCCCCTATCTCAAAGACGGATCAAAGAAAGATATGAAAAATTATCTCGGCACATTCTTCCGTGATTTTGACAAGAGAAATACAATCGTCAACAAATTACTAAATGAGTGCCAAAAGCTTTAAAAACAATGCTTAAGCATTTAAATTAGCCGGCCTTGAAATAAATATCTGAAGGCAAATCAACTTGCTATACGAAAACTTTTATCAGATCACCAGCTGTGACCTGATTCCTGTTTTTTATGGTTCTTCTGCCGTCTGAATAGTTAGTGACCGCACATTGCCGGTAAAGAGTACAATCGCCTTTTGAATCGGGGGAGTATCCCCTGCAGACCCGCAAAACATCAGGAGAAATTTCATCAATTATCACAATTTTGCCATCCCCGTATTTAAGCCTTCCAAGCTCAAACTTTCCGTCAACCACATGAAGTCCTTTTGACTCGAATTCCTGTGATACTATTTCAGCAATATTCTTTACCAGCCTGACACTCCATTCAATCTCTTCCCTTGTCATTGCACCGGTTTCTTCAAGTGCTTCAAAAGTGATCAGAATATCAGTATCCCCTTTTGTCCACGCTTCTACCACTTTGTGAATATTTCTGCAGGGCTTTACAAAAGGATACCGTCTCCAGAAACTTCCCGTAGCGTTGTTTCTCCATGTGAATTCGAGGTTGAGTAAAGGGGCTGAACCTTGAAATTCCGGAGACTCTGCAGGCATTGATAGCGGAATGGCAGGTTCAACAATCATTTCATTATCGCTGATGGTATCAATATAATGAGATGGGATTCCCTTCTCTTTCAAAAGTTTGAAGAAATGGGTTGCAAACTTGCAGGCAATTGCCCCTTTCCCCGGTATTTCCCCAACCACAGTATCATACCCCGGATCAAAGACAACTTTTCCGTTCTCAATATAACCGGTGCCCCGGTCGGTGAAAACAAACCGGTATTTACCGGCAAACGGTCCTTCCTTTATTTCATATACATCTTTGGATTTTCCGCTGTAAATAAGGTCATGATTTGCCATTTGAATTCCCTTTCTTTAAGATTATTAATCGAATACTGTTTATTTTTTCCTTTGATAATTTCAAATATACACTTCTGCATGAATTCTTCAAATATCTAAAATATATTTCACTCCCAGCATTTCAGGTAAAAGATGTGTCATATCCCGGGTCCCATTTATTTCCAAATGGTTTGTATTTTGTGAATAACCTGTTTCGGTTAGTCTTGCAATTTAGTTTTATTAATCTTACTTTTTTCCAAATTTTTATTAAACCCTGAAGAAAAATTTATTTGTGAAGGTTGTAATATTATATGACTTGGACCCGGTCTGGGACAGGCAAGAAATCACAGATACACGTAAATCCAACAAGGTTTTGCTGGAGTCACTTAGAAAAGAAGGTTTTGAAACTTATCTTGAGGAACTGAACAATCCGGATCTGGGAAGAATACTGAAAAAATACGATCCGGATGATACTCTGATTTTTAATCTATGCGAAACATTGCCGGGGGTAAGATGCGGCGAAAGATTAATTGTTGAGTTTATTGAAAAAATGGGATTTGCATATACGGGTAACAAACCTCAGGTTATCGGCCTTAGTTATGACAAGCAACTGGTAAAAAAGATACTTGGGTCGCTTGGTATAAAAGTCCCATACGGAGCTGTGCTCTCACCTGAAGAGGCATACAGCTGGAAATTGTTTCCAGCAATAGTAAAACCTGCACATGATCATTGCAGTCTTACCATTACTGAAAAATCGGTGGTATTTAACGTTGAATCTCTTAAGGAACAAATAATTGTGGTCAACAACGAAATGAAACAGCCGGCTCTTGTGGAGGATTTTATTGACGGCCGTGAGTTTCATGTATCGGTGTGGAACAATAACCCGCCAGAGATGCTGCCGCCAGCAGAAATGGATTTTTCAGCATTCGTCGAAGCAAAGGAAAGACTTTGCACTTATGATTCAAAATATATTCCCGGGTCAGAGCATTACGAGAAAATAAGAACTCTTGTGCCTGCTCCCCTGGACCAAAGACAGCTGATGCAACTGCAAAAGACGGTCATTAAAGCCTGGAAAGGATTTGGATGTCTCGACTATGCCCGTTTTGATGTACGCCTCCGTGACAATGAGTTTTATCTGCTCGATATAAATCCAAACAACGATATTAGCATCGACACCAGTTTTGCACTTGCCGCTGAGACTGCAGGGTATTCCTACAATCAGACCGTTAAACGCATTGTAATGATGGCCGCAGAAAGACACCCTGCACTTAAAATTCAGTTTGCAGAATCACTGTAAAGTGATGGCAATAATCCGGAATTAATGTCTCAACTTGATTTTTATTTCAAGACAGTATTTATTTTTTCAGAATCTTATTTGCCGCCAGTCTTCCTGTAAGAATTGACATGGGCACACCTGCCGGACTGTAAGCCCATTGTCCTGCCTGATAAACTGAGGGCAGTGGTGTTATGACAGAACGATCTGATATTTGAATTTTGTTTATCACCGGAACAGGATTTTGAAATGACCATCCTGTAATGGCTCCTTCAGAACTTCCAATCCTGCCTTCAATACTTAAAGGAGTAAAGGAAAACCTCGTTATGACTTTGTTCCTTAACATCGGGTAAACTGAATCAGATATAACTTTCAGAATACGATCTTCAAGCCCAGTAATAAATT
>JABUEV010000028.1 GCA_013314865.1 Bacteroidales bacterium
CCAGGTTCATCTCTTTTGACGGGAGTGACTGGTATCATAATATCAATTTTTTAGATGACTATAGGAAATATAATGAAATCTGATACAGTTGATTTCTGCACTGCACGGTAAATGGGTAAACGGCCGGGACATGAATCTTCTGTCAGGCAAAAGATTCAATCAATATGAAGTATTATGGTCAGGCAACTTCTATTTCACGATAACAGTCCCTGAATAAGTAACTTGTCCGGTAACGATGACTTTATACAATCCCTCCGACAATGAACTGACATCTATGGTCATTATGCTACGGTCAATATTCTTACTGACCAGCAATGTTCCAAGAGTATTATAGAGACAGAGGCGGCTATTGACAGAAATGCCATCCGGAATCTCGATGTAAACAATATCGGTGGCCGGATTTGGATATATTGTAAGTGGCTGTTCTGTCCGGGAGATGTTGGCAACGAATTCTGACACCTCTTTGTTTGCATAAACATCTTCTAAATCAAGTGTTTCGTATCTGTTCATTGATTTTTGAAGCATTGAGAGGTCAGCTTCTGCTATCGATTTTGTAAGATCCAATGGCAAAGGTTTATCAAGTCCGCAAGGATTGGCTCCGGAGGAACAATCAGTCTGTAATTTCGCAAGAAGAAGGACAAAAGGAGCACAATCAACATGGCTGAACGGGCCGAGGGGAAGGCAGGTTACACTTGTACTGCCTTTCAATACAAACATCAGATATGCAAGCAAGGAATTACCATTTGCAACCAGCTCATCACACGTGCAATAATACAAATGCAGATCAGTTACAGGTTTCCAGTTTATGAGATCGTTAGCCCTTAATGCAATATTAACGGGATGGAAGTATCTATACCTGAAATTCCAGAGATATGAAGGAACGAACATTGATTCCCATCTTACCGGTAATTGACTGTCAATTTCTTCCACTGTTTTACTACCATCGAAAAGGCCAGGGATTGTTGAATTGTAGGGTGCTACAAAAACCTGACTGAGACTGGTATAAAGGTTTCCATATACATTCTGGTAACCCAAAAGCAAAAAAGGTATAAAGGATGGATTAGGATATTCAGGATTGTCGAATAAGAAATTTTTCTGAATATTTGACAAACTATATGCCCCGCTTCCGGCGATAGTTTTTTTCAGAGAAAGTCCGGCTATCGGATGTGCCTGCAATTCACGCTGAGTGGCGAGTGCTGCATGTGCTCCCTGCGAATAACCGCTTAGATAGAGATTCCCGTCAGGTTTTGTCAATATTAGCGGATTTGAACACAGTTGAATAAGTGCTTTCATCATATCAATACTGGCTGATGCTTCGGAGTCAGCATGAAGATAAGGATGGATTCCGGGTCCGGCGCCAAGGCCCAGATAATCTGGCTCCAGGGCAATATAACCGTCCATAGCCATGATCCACCCGACAACCGATTCAATGCCTGTAAGGTAAGAAGGGGCGTCAATATCTCTTGTAAGGGTCCCGTGCAGATAGGTGAAAACCGGCATCTTCGTGACCTTTTCAACTGCAGGAAGGAAGGCAACCCCGGATGCGACCGTTGGAGAACCCTTGCCGTCAATGGTGTTATAGAGAATCTTTACAGCCTGAACGTTGTACTTTTTATAAGTAAAATAATCAATAAGTGAAAAGTTCAGTTCGGGCAATTGCGCCCGGAGGCTTGCCATTATCTCTTCAGGAGTCAGGGTCACAAGAGGAATGGCCTCAACGATGGTTCCGCGCTGAGCTGAAATGGTAATATTCAAAGCAAACAGCGCTGTGATTCCTAAAAATGTAAATCTTTTCATGATATTCAGGAAATTAAGGTTAATGCATTGATTATTAATACATTCAAGGCAATGGTCAAAAATCCTGATTTTTGACCCGGGACGCTGTTCATTTGTTACTACAAGTTACATCAGAAAAGGGAAGAAGTCAATATTTTTTGGTTCATAAACTGAGTTTCATCAGGTAAGCCCGGGAAAGTTTATGCAAGGTTTTATTGAAGATAGTGAGATCCTTAAAAGGCGATCCAAATATGCAATAGTAAAAAAAATCACAATTTGACTCCTGGCGAGGGGAAAGAGAAGAGGACAAATTTGAAGATATTTTTTGTAATAATGCCTTCAGACTTCCTGCCTCAATGCTGTGAATGGTAAAAAGTGTAATTTTGAATGCTAAATAGGAGATAAAAAATCTAGTATGCTTGCGTTTGCTCCAGTGCCTGATAAAGGCGTTCCTGCATTATCAAGATACAAAAGAGTAATCGTAACTATAATTCCCAATTAATTCAAAATTCTGATGAAAAATAAACAAATCAGGTTCAGTATCATAATTATTGTTGCATGTTCTTTCTGTTTTCCGGGATTAATACTGACCGCGCAACAACGTTCAGCTTCATTGATTTCTCCTGAAGTAAAGGAGGATAAGTCAGTTATTTTCAGATTATATGCCCCTGAGGCTAAAAAAGTGACCGTCAGGGGAACATTTCAGGATCCGATAGCGAATATTGAAATGGCAAGAAATGATACCGGATTATTCGTGGCAACTGCAGGTCCGCTTGCTTCAGACATGTATGTATATACATTTATAGTTGACGGAGTCAGAATGTTGGATCCGTCAAACAATGTAGTTGTAAGGGACGGTTCTTATATTGAAAGCCGGTTATTAATACCAGGAGATTGGGCTGAAAAGGTTATTGGTGTGAGAGATGTACCTCACGGCAGAGTCAGTGCTGTGTGGTATCCGTCACCTGTTCTTGGGATGAACCGCAGGATGATGGTCTATACTCCGCCTGATTACGAGAAAAGCAATGTCAGATATCCTGTCCTTTATCTGCTTCATGGTGCCGGCGGCGATGAAGAAGCATGGATCAGCAGGGGCAAAGCAAACTATATAATTGACAATCTTATAGCCGATGGCAAGGCAGTACCGATGATTATTGTAATAACAAATGGCGTGGCCTCTGTACCGGCAGCACCCGGGGAAAGGCCCCTGCAAATGGCCGGAGTCAATGTAGGCAGTCCCATGGCAATGACCTCCGGAAAGTTTGAAGAAAGCCTCATTAAGGATGTAATTCCTTTTATAGAAAACAACTACCGCGTTCAGGCAGATCCCGATCATCGCGCCATTGCAGGACTATCCATGGGAGGTTATCAAACTCAAAAAATCACAAATACCAATCCGGGAAAATTCATGTATATCGGCGTTTGGAGCATGGGACTGTACAATATGTTCGGGCAGTACGATAAAGAAGAACATATAGCCCAGCTAAAAGAACTTAAAGCAAGCAATCCCATACTTTATTACATAGGCTGTGGAAAAACTGACTTCCTTTTTAAAGGAGTTACGGAACTGAGATCTCTTTATGATGAGCTGGGATTCAAATATACATACCGTGAAAGTGAAGGCGGCCACAGCTGGAACAACTGGCGGCTATATTTGTATGAGGTAGCTCAGATGCTTTTTAAGTAAAATACACACACGCACCGAACCGGGTACAATGAATAGATCTTTGTATAAATCAAATCCGTTCTTCAACCGTATTATCAAGCCATAAAGCATCTTCTGCAATAATGTTTTTATGGATCGTTTTATATTTCAGAATTTGTACCTGATGTTAATTGTAAAAACCTGTGTCTCATAATAATTCTGATACACCACATTGAATCCTTCTCCGTTTATTTTCTGATAGATTCCCATGGTGTTGAAGATATCTGTTGCAGACAGGTTCAATTCCAGTTTATTGCTGGCCAGCGATTTTTTAATTCCTAAATCGATTCCCCATCTGGAAAGTTCTTTTCCCTGCCCAATGTTTTTGGAACTAAAATATTGTCCGGTCGTTTCGATCACAAAATTGCCCGGGAAAGTGATCTGGTTTGTCAGCTTGGTGAAAAATGGAAAATCAATTCTTTCTTCAATGGAATACGACTGCGGAACAGGAAAGCTAATCTGACCAGTATGGCTGAAGATTTTATTCCTGTAGAGGTTAGCATTGGCTGAAAGCTTCCAGTTTTTCATGACCTTCTGGTCAAAAGTAAATTCAACGCCTGAGTTGAATGCTTTGCCAAGGTTATCGTACGCTTTAATTGTAATCTCGCTATGATCAGGATCCTGTATGTAAACGCGGGTGTAATAATCACTTATAATTTTATGGTAAATTGATGAGTAAAATGACCCTGTCTGCCATATAAATTTATGTGCCAGTTCAAAATTCTGTGTAAACTGAGGCATGAGTTTTGGATTTCCTATTTTCAGCAACTCAGGATCGTCGTATTTTGGAAATATTCTGAGGATGTCTTCTCCCGGACGGTCAACCCGTCTGTTATAGAATAATGAAATTTTATTTGATCTGCTGATCTTAAATGTAAGCCGCACATTGGGAAAGAGACTGAAATAATCATACTGGTTTCCGGTAAAGTATTGGTTGGGTGCAAATTCATACCTTACATCGGTATATTCAGCCCGTAGTCCTGCTTCAATATCTGCCTTAAGAAATTCTCCGATAAGGTTTAAATATGCTCCGGCCAGACTCTCATCCCACTCAGACCAGTCTCCGAAATTATATATCAGAGCTGTGTTTGCCGGATCTTTTGTCATGGTGTATGTTATTGGCATATGTCTTATCCTGCCTGAAATTCCTGCCTCAATCCGGCCGAATGGAAGCGGTTTAAGATAGTCGGAGGTGAGCATGTAAACATATTCAGGAGCCAGAACATGAGTTTTGTCAGTTCTGATCACCGGGAATGGTGGAGGTCCGTCCTGACTTAGGTTATATGTCTCGTCTTCCCATCCTTTTGTGAATAGAAGTTGTGAATTCAACTCATGGCCGGCCTGCTTGAATCTGAATTTATGCTGGAGTGTGATATTTGTAAAACCTGTTCCCTCACTTTCATGAAACCCCCATTTTCTCATAGGAGACAGATAATCCTTATTTGTAAAATACCAGACCCTGGTTGTATCGATGTGCCACTCATAATCATAAAGTCCGAAGAGAGTAAAAGTCTGGTTTGAAGTGATATTCCAGTCAAGTCCGAGTTTCAGGTTATAATGGTATTGTGAACGGTTTTCAGCAACCTGGCTTTCAGTCATGTTGCCATCATCATAGAAACGTGTGGTGAATTCATTATTGGGGAGTCTGCGTTGTTTGATAAGGTAGGACTGCCAGTAAAGGTTAAGTTTTTCTGTTTTGTAGTTTAGATTTAAAGACGGGGTAATTTTAAGATTATCCGAATAGCTGGGCATTCCTGTAGGCAAATCTTCTTTCCTTTTGCTTATCATCCCTATTCCCGGAGCGAGCCCTGCGTCACCTGTCAGTCCTTTTGCCTCTGATTTTTTGAATACTATGTTTACTATTCCGGCCATCCCAGCGGCATCATATTTTGCTGAGGGATTATTGATTATTTCTATGCTTTCTATCTGTGAAGCCGGAATGCTTTCAAGACCCTTCTGACTTCCGAAGCCGGTAAGACTTGATTGCTTGCCGTCGATCAATATTGCAACCTTGTCACTTCCACGAAGAATTATCCTGCTTTCCTGATCGATGACCACACCAGGCAGAGTCTTAATGACATCCAGAACAGAACCGGTTGAACCGGTAACGAAACTTCCGACTGAATAACTCTTCTTATCCAGGGCTGATGACACAGCCTGCTTTTGTCCTACAATGTTCACTTCACCCAGTTCAACATTTGACAGATCAAGAAAAATATTGCCAAGGTCCAGCACTTTGTTTAAAACACCTACAAGTACGCGGTGTCTTACTGGCGAATATCCTATATTTGTAATCAGGAAATCATATTCCCCCGGTACAAGGCCTGAAACGCTAAATCTGCCATCTTCATCTGTAAAGGTTCCCGTTACCAGATCTGATGAACCGGCTTTTAGAACCGTTATGGTTGTGCCGGCAAGAGGCTGTCTGTCATCCTGTGATAGAATCCTCCCCGAGATTGTTGTTTGTCCGTAAGAAACAAGTGGTGTAAGGATAAGTAATATCAGAAATATGTATTTTTTCATTTTCGGCTAAAATTATTAATAATAGACAATGCTGAATGACGGTTTATTGCAAACGGGAATCTTTTATGACTGACAAATTTAGAATAAAAGCGCATTCTTGTAAAAACAGGTGTCCTTGCAAAACAATGCGACGCATAAGAAAAGATTTATTATCAATTCAATAGAAATAGTTCAAACAGTTCAAAACGACAAAATAAGACGGCTAATTTAAAACATAATGGTTAAATAAAAAGCAAAATCAGGTTGGGATAATAAAATTTGAAAATACCTTTATACATTCACATTTTGATTTTTATTCCGTCACAGCATACATTTTTGATTATTGCATAAGAAAAAAACCAAAAGAATCAGTCATGAATAAAATTAATATGTGCTCCTTGATTATCATAGCTTTTTATTTAGTTAGTACAACGGGAGTATATGCTCAAAGCGGCGACCAGATTCTTGATGGGATAGGGGAGACAGGATTAATTGCGCGTTACGTTTTTAAAGGAGATACACGGGACTGGTCCCGAAATAATTTTCATGCAGGCATGCATGGTTCCGGCCTCAGGTTTATTGAAGACGAACTGTTTGGCAATGTACTTTCTCTTCCGGGAGGGAGCGAAGCATTTATTTCAATCCCAGGTGAATCGGTAAAAGGAGAAGAATCTGTTAGTGTCACCGGATGGATATACCTGCATTCAGCCAGAAGAGGTCAGGTGTTTTTTGACTTCGGCCGAAATGAAAAGTCACATTTTTTTGTGGCTCCGACAGGGACTCTGGACCAGGATGGTTTTCAGGTACAGGTTATAACGGAATCAGGTAAGTATCTATCAACTTCACAAACTCCTGCAATTAACAGATGGAGCCATATCGCAGTAGTTATCAATGTTCCTGAAAAGGCACTGATTACATACCTTAATGGGGTGAAAGTAAGCGAGGTAAAAAATGTAACGGTTGATCTGAAACAGATGTTCGGTAATGAAACAGGGGACACCAGCAAACTTTACCTGGGAAGATCACTTGCTCCCGGAAGCACTGGTCTTGATGCCGGATTGCATGACTTTCGTATTTACAGGATTCCTTTGAACGAAATTCAGGTTGCCAGAATACATGCCAATGCCCTGAAGAGGGAACCGGTAGTCAGAACTAGAGAAGAGAAAGACAGAAGTCTTCCTGAATTTCCCGAAACAACTCCTCAATTGTATAATGCATTTCTGGTAAGTGTTCCTGATATAAAGGTGGAAACCGCATCAGGAGAGCTTCCGAGATTGCCTGCTTATTTGAAGGGGATCTACAGAGACAAATATGAAGGGCCTGATGTAAGAGTGATATGGCCTGCACCCACTGACAATACTCAGGTCCTTAGCCCCGGTACTTTTAAGGTGACAGCCAGAGTTCCCGGAACTGACATTCATCCGAATGCTCTTGTAATAGTCAGAGAGGGCAGACAACTTAAAACACCTGCACGGAAACTTGAGGAGTTCCGCCTCGACCAGGTCTTATTAAACACAGATATTTACAATCATAACACTAAATTTATAGAGAACAGGGATAAATTTCTAAAAGGCCTTGCCGGTACCAATCCTGACAATTTCCTATATATGTTCCGGAATGCATTCGGGCAGGAACAGCCTGAAGGAGCGGAGCCGCTCGGAGGGTGGGACAGCCAGCAAACAAAATTGCGGGGACATGCAACAGGACATTATCTTTCAGCTTTAGCCCAGGCGTATGCAGGCACAGTGTATGATGAATCACTTCGTGCAAATTTTGCCGGCAAAATGGATTATATGGTGAACACACTTTATGAGTTATCCCAAATGTCCGGAAAACCTGTAAAAGAAGGGGGAGAATTTGTTTCAGATCCTGCGTCAGTTCCACCTGGACCAAGTAAATCAGGATATGACTCAGATTTAAGCGTGAAAGGTATTCGAACCGATTACTGGAACTGGGGTAAAGGATTCATCAGCGCTTATCCTCCCGATCAGTTTATCATGCTGGAAAACGGTGCGGGTTACGGAACAGATAATACAAAAATCTGGGCACCCTACTATACACTGCATAAAATCCTGGCCGGGCTGATGGATGTTTATGAAGTCAGCGGAAACAAAAAGGCACTGGAAATTGTGAAAGGCATGGGTGACTGGGTCCATGCCCGCCTTAGCCGGCTTCCGGCACAAACACTTATAAACATGTGGAACAGGTATATCGCAGGAGAATACGGCGGGATGAACGAAGCAATGGCAAGGCTTTACCGGTTAACCAATGAGCCGCGTTATCTGGAGGTTGCCCATCTGTTTGACAACATCAGAGTCTTTTTTGGCGACGAAGAGCATTCTCACGGACTGGCAAAAAATGTGGATTTGTTCAGAGGCTTGCATGCCAACCAGCATATACCCCAAATCGTAGGAGCACTTGAGACTTATCGCGTTTCAGGTTCTCCTGAATACTATAAGATAGCCGATAATTTCTGGTACAAAGTAACAAATGATTACATGTACAGTATTGGAGGAGTTGCAGGGGCAAGCAATCCTGCAAATGCAGAATGTTTCACAGCACAGCCGTCAACACTTTATGAAAACGGCTTTTCGGCCGGAGGCCAGAATGAAACATGCGCTACATATAATATGCTCAAATTAACCAGAAACCTGTTTCTATATGATCAGCGTGCAGAACTGATGGATTATTATGAACGAGCACTTTACAATCATATTCTTGCTTCGGTTGATGAAAACACACCTGCAAATACGTATCATGTGCCTTTAAGGCCGGGTTCCGTTAAACAGTTTGGAAACGCCAACATGAAAGGATTTTCCTGCTGTAACGGCACCGCTCTTGAAAGCAATACAAAACTTCAGAACTCGATTTACTTCAGAAGTGCTGACAACCTTGCTTTGTACGTGAACCTTTATGTGCCTTCAACTCTGATATGGACGGAAAGAAATATAACAGTAACTCAAGAAACAGCATATCCGAAAGAAGACCGTACAAGGCTGATTATAAATGGAAAGGGTAGGTTCGACCTCAATGTCCGCATACCACATTGGGCAACAAAAGGATTTTTTGTGAAAATAAACGGGAAGAATTTGAAAGTCGATGCAATACCGGGTAGTTATCTTACCATCAGCCGGAAATGGAAAAACGGCGATACTGTTGACCTTCAAATGCCTTTTAAATTTTACCTGGAACCGGTTATGGACCAGCAAAACATAGCCAGCCTGTTTTACGGACCTGTACTACTGGCAGCCCAGGAACCGGAACCACTTAAAGAGTGGCGCAAGATAACTTTGGATGCTAAGGATATAAGTAAATCCATTACAGGTGATCCCCGGCAGTTACTCTTCAACATCGACGGTGTGATTTTTAAACCCTTTTATGAAACGTACGGACGTCATTCTGTTTACCTGGATGTGACCTTAAAAACAGACTGAAAAATATTTATTGAAAACAGGATAAAAAGAATTTTAAAAATCGAAACAGATAAAGTTTATGAGAATTTCAGTTTGTCTATTGCTGGTCTGCATAACAGTCAGTTCATTTACCCAGGGTGAGAAGGATAATGCCAGGAGAGTCCTGGAACCTGCTCTTTCAGTCAGCCTTAACAGTAACGGGATTGCTTCAATACCGGCGTTTTCTCTGGGCAAGCCTGCCATTATTGCTTCGGTGAATCTTACTAAAGGGCGGTTCAGCTATGATCCGGTGCTTGCATACAGTCTTGAAATGAAACCCTGGTTTATTGATAGCTGGCTTCACTATAAAATTATCCTGAAACCAAAATTTGAACTGAGGGCAGGTGTCAATTTCAGCACTTTCTGTTCAGGATTTGCTGTAAATGATGAGGAAATACTGAAAGCAGAAAGATATTTCGCGTTTGCACTTGCCGGGACTTACAGGTTGTCAGCTGTCTCTTCCCTGACACTTGATTACTGGAGTGATAATGGTCAGGAGAAAGGGAGTCTGAGCGGCCATTTCGCGTCTCTGACCTACGACAATTCAGAGATAAGTATTGGGAAGAAGGTTTATTCATCGTTAAATGTAATGTTATTTTATATCGGATATGAAGGTGATAATGACGGTCTGTTTATTTCACCAAGGATAGCATTTTCAATCAGGAACATTCCTTCTTCAATCTTTTTTCAGGCGACCCAGGTGATTCAGAGCAACATATTACCTTCGCCGGGGTTTCGGTGGAATGTCGGCATAAGTTATAGTTTATGAAAGTAGTCCTTTTATCTGCTTTTAGTAATTAGCATACTATTTTTCAGGGACAAAACTATTTCTGTAATTCCGGCAGGTCACATCTGAATTAACTGTTCCGGGGTAGTGTATGCTGCATTAACAGCCTAAATACGTCAAAGAATTGCTTTTGACAACACTAATGTATAGGTCTGGGGTTTAATGAACGAGCAAAAAAATAAGAGTGCCGGTTTGTCTCACATACTCGCACACTCTCTCACACTTGCTTTCAATTCCGCTATATGGAACTTCGTCACTTCGTTCCTTGTCTCGCTCTCGCTTCCGCCATACGGAACTTCGTCACTTCGTTCCTTGTCTCGCTCTCACTCTTGTATCGTGGTGCCACCGGGAATCCCTGCCTGCCTGCTGACGCAGTCAGTCAGGCAAGCCTGCCTGCCTGCTGACGCAGTCAGTCAGGCAGGGAACCAGGGACACGATCTATCTGGACTGACTTAATAAGGCCTTTAATTTTCTCTTACCTCCAGCTGACTTGAAATATTTTTCTCTCCTTCTTGCAATCTCAGTATCTCCGACAAATTCTTTAAAAAATAAACGCCATGGAAGGTGACCGCTTGTATATTTCGATTTACCGGCATTATGCTCCCTTAACCTGGCTTCACAATCTGTTGCCATTCCCACATAAATCACGTCATCCTTTTCGCTTACAATGGCATAAACATAAAAACCTTCCATAATACGGATTTTTTATATAGAAAAGGGAAAAAAGAGTGCCACTATACTCTCGCTCACATTTACAGACACATACTGATTTTGATTTGGCTACAATAATAAGGGACTTAAGCTCAAAATTCTTATTCTGACTCAGCTGACCTGGTCAGAATCCTGGACTCTCACTGTCAATTTCACCATTTGGGACTTCGTCACTTCTTTTCTTATCTCGCTCTCGCTCTCACTCTTGTATCGTGGTGCCACCGGGAATCGAACCAGGGACACACGGATTTTCAGTCCGTTGCTCTACCGACTGAGCTATGGCACCTTCTTTTTCGGACTGCAAATATAAATCTCAAATTTGAGTTAACAAAACTTTCAAATAAAAAATCACCATAAAATCATGTAATCTAAATAACTAACTTTGTACCTCGACAGATTTGCCTGATGGAACTATTTTTTCACACCCTCGAAAACGGCATCAGACTGGTTCACAGAAGAATACCTGGCATAGTAGCACATTGCGGACTTTTTATCAATGCAGGTTCCAGGGATGAAAAGCCTGAACAGTATGGTATCGCTCACTTCATAGAACATATGCTCTTTAAGGGAACACGTAAAAGAAAAGCTTATTATGTAATAAGCATGCTTGAAGATGTGGGAGGAGAGCTGAACGCGTACACCACCAAGGAAGATACCATAATATATGCCTCATTTCTTACCGAGCATTACGGGAAAGCGGTGGAACTTATAAGCGATATTGCATTTAATTCTGTATTCCCTGAAAAAGAGATAGAAAAGGAGAAAGATGTAGTGCTTGAAGAGATTCATTCATATCTCGACAATCCGGCCGAACTGATTTTTGATGAATTTGAAGAAATGGTATTTGCCGGACAACCTGTTGCCCATAATATACTTGGAACAGTTGATACTGTCAGGTCTTTTACCAGGAAACAGCTCTTTGAATTTGTCTCTGAGCAATACCGCGCAGATGACATGGTGTTCTGCTCTGTAGGAGATATTTCTGATGAAAAGATCCTCAGACTTTTCAGAAGCTGTTTTTCACAGGCGATGCCGGGAAAAAAGAATCCTCAGAAAGAAATGCCTTGGCAGTACCGTCCTGCAACTGTAACAAAAGTGCTAAACACTTACCAGAATCATTGCATTATAGGAAATATCGCATATAATATCAAGGATAAAAGACGCATGTCACTTTTCCTTCTCAACAATATCCTGGGAGGTCAGGGAATGAATTCGCGCCTGAACATTTCAATGAGAGAAAAAAGGGGACTGGCTTACAATGTAGAGTCAACATACAATCCATATATTGATACCGGTTTATTTACCATATACTTCGGCTCTGATGCAAACAATCTTGAAAAGAGCATAAGTGTCGCAATGGCTGAAA
>JABUEV010000029.1 GCA_013314865.1 Bacteroidales bacterium
ATGTCAGTTGCATTTCCGATAGGCGGAGGTATCGGATGGACTCTTGGCATTCTAATCAACTATCTTGGCAAACCCGAAGGCAACCCTTACTTTCTTTTTGGCGGTACTCTCGTAATAATTATGGCAATATTATTCAGCATGCAGTCATACCGGAAGTTGGCCACCCATCAGAAGAAGCCATCGTTCAAAGGTATTTTCCTTGCATTTCTTGCCGGTATATGCATTGCTTTCTTTTACAGGTTTGTGGCACTATCGCTTGCGACTGACTTCTCGCCGGCAGAAGCCGGAAAGATAAGTTCATACACAGCTGTAGTGTTCTTCTCATTGGGAGCACTCGTCAGCACTGCTGTAATAAATCCTTTCTTCATGGCACACCCTGTCGAGGGAGAGCCAGTGAAAATGAAAGATTGGATCAGTGGAACGCCAAAAGCTCATTTGCTGGGAACCCTGGGAGGTTTTATCTGGTGCCTTGGCAACTCAGTCAGTTTCATGGCAGTTGGTGCAGCAAGCCCTGCAATATCATATGGTCTGAGTAATGCTGCTCCTGTCGTGGCAGCCTTGTGGGGCATATTTGTATGGAAAGAATTCAGGGAGGCCCCAAGAGGAACTAATCTCCTGCTAACGTTGATGTTTGTTTGCTATCTGATAGGATTGTCAATGATAGTATATGCAAGGATCTCTTGAACAGATTCTGTCAGATTCTTATTTTATCAGCTTAAATTTTCGAAAATGAAAAGAGTAACTTTAACAATATTGCTGATCTGGATCAGCTATTATTTTGTTTCCTCTCAGGAAAATCCCTGGAAAGGAGTGTCTTCAGATCTCTCCCATGGAAGAATTAAGATAGCGGATAATAAAAGATTTCTTGTCTTTGAAGACGGAACACCATTTTTCTATCTTGGGGATACAGGATGGGAGCTGTTTCACCGCCTCAGTAAAGAAGAGACTGAAAAATACCTTGAGAATCGCCGTGCAAAAGGATTTACTGTAATCCAGGCTGTCGCCCTGGCTGAACTCGACGGATTAAATACACCAAATGCCGAAGGCAATAAGCCTTTAATTGACAACGACCCTCTTAAGCCCAATGAACCTTATTGGCAGCATATCGACTGGGTTATACGAAAGGCCGGCGAGAAAGGTATTTTTATAGGCCTCCTCCCCACGTGGGGTGATAAGGTTGACAAGCGATGGGGAGTCGGACCTGTAATATTCAATACTGATAATGCATATAAATATGGTCAGTGGATCGGCAGCAGATATAGAAACTTTCCCAACATCATCTGGATAAACGGAGGTGACCGTGATGGCGGGGGAGACAACACACCCGTCTGGAACGCTCTGGGAGAAGGAATAAAATCTGTCGATAAAAACCATCTTATGACTTACCATCCCTGGGGGGAACACAGTTCATCGGAATGGTTCCACGAAAGCTCATGGCTTGATTTCAACATGTGCCAGACCGGTCACGGACAAAGAAGTTATTCCATTTACAAAAGAATAATAGTTCGCGATTATAATCTTAAGCCTGTAAAACCCTGCTTTGACGGAGAGCCAAGGTATGAAGATCATCCTGTCGGCTGGAATCCTGACGTTCTGGGATGGTTCAATGACGCAGATATTCGTCAGGCACTCTACTGGAATCTCTTCAGCGGATCTTTCGGTCATACTTACGGATGTCATCCCGTCTGGCAGATGAAAGCTCCCGGGAGAGACCCTGTCGGTCTTGTCAGGAACAACTGGTACGATGTGCTCGACCTTCCGGGAGCATGGGATCTGATACATGCGCGCAGACTTCTTGAATCCAGACCTTTCCTCTCAAGGGTCCCTGACCAGTCAATGATTATACCTGACTATTTCCCGGAAACTGACTATATTGTTGCCACCAGGGGTGACGGCTATGCACTCGTTTATTTTCCTACCGGCTGGAAAGCAGGCATAATCCTTGACAAAATTGGCGCAGACCAGCTGAATGTTTCATGGTATGATCCACGCACCGGCGAGATGAAATTTGTTGAGAAGGTCCCGGGTAAAGGAACTAAATACTTCACTCCTCCGTCAGCCGGCAGAGGGAATGACTGGATACTTGTACTTGATGATGCTTCAAAAAATTTTAAAAATCCCTGAATTGGAATTAGGACTAAGCTCTTACACCTATACATGGGCAGTCGGGGTTCCGGGTCATTTACCCCGGAAACCTCTTACAGCCATCGGTTTGATTAATAAAACATATACAGCCGGCCTGAGACTGCTTCAAATAGCTGATAATCTTCCTGTTGAAAGCATGACCCCTGATGAAATTGATAAAATTTCAAAATTTGCCAGGCAGAAAAAGGTCAGGATTGAGTACGGAGCAAGGGGACTCACCTTTGATCATGCAATCCGCTGTCTTTTCCTTGCTGAAAGGTTTGATTCAGAAATTCTCAGAATGGTAATTGATGCACCGGGCTTTGAACCTGACCTTGCGACGGTAAAATCAATCCTGAGGGATCTTCTTCCGGAACTTAAACAGCGAAAAATAAAGCTTGCTATAGAAAACCATGACCGCTTTAAAGCAAAGGAGTTTGCAGAAATGGTCGAATATACTGCTTCTGAGTGGATTGGCATCTGCCTCGACTCTGTAAATTCAATGGGTGCCGGTGAAGGTTTTGAAACTGTTTCTGAAATTCTCCTGCCATATACCATTAACTTTCATGTGAAGGATTTCACAATATTCAGGATGTTTCACAAAATGGGGATTGTAATTGAAGGACGACCTGCAGGGAAAGGTATGCTGAATATTCCTGATATGCTTCACAAGTTAAATGAGTATGGAAAATGCAGAAGCGTAATTCTTGAATTATGGACACCACCAGAACCTGATATTGAAGCCACAATACAGAAAGAGGAGAAATGGGCTGTCGAAAGCATTGAATATCTTACAAAACTTCTGAAATAAAATAAAATGGCTAAACTCAGATTTGCAATTCTCGGCTGCGGCTTCTGGTCGCAATTCCAGCTGGGCGGCTGGAAAGAACTGAATGAGGCTGAATGCGTGGCTCTATATAACCGTACAAAATCTAAAGCAGATGACCTCGCCGGAAGGTTTGGCATTCCCCGTACTTATGACAATGCTGAAGAAATGATGGAAAAAGAAGAACTTGATTTCGTTGATATTATCACCGATGTCGATACTCACCCGAAGTTTGTTGAACTGGCCGCAAAATACAAAAAGCATGTTATCTGTCAGAAACCAATGGCTCCGTCTTTTGAAACTGCGAAAAAAATGATGCAGGTTACCCGGGAGGCAGGCATCAAATTCTTTGTGCATGAAAACTACAGGTGGCAGCCGCAGATAAGAAGGATGAAAGAGATACTTGACTCGGGAGTGATTGGCCGGCCATTCAGATGCAACTCCTTGTGGAATACTGCGTACCCACTCTTCGAAACTCAGCCTTTTCTTGCAACACTTGAGAAATTTGCTCTCACCGACCAGGGGTCCCACCAGTTCGACGTTCTGCGTTATCTCTTCGGTGAAGTCTCAACTATCTACACTCAGATCCAGACTGTAAACCCCGATATAAAAGGAGAAGATGTGGCAACATCTTTACTTGGAATGCAAAATGGCATGGTATGCATACAGCAGATTTCATTCAGTTCACCACTTGAAAGAGAAGTCTTTCCCCAGGTTCTCATGCTGGTGGAAGGAAATAAGGGGAGCATACGGCTGGATGCAGACTATAATTTTGCCATAACAGTCGGCAATCAGACACATTATGAACAAATGACAATGCGGAAATATTACTGGCAAACCGACAGGCTTGAACCTGAACCGCCTGCAATTGTTGCATGCAACAACGACATACTTCAGGACCTGCTAGGAAAAGGAAAAGCTGAAACAACCGCAGAAGATAATTTTGAGACTGTAAGGCTTGTATGGGCAGCTTATGAATCAGCTGCATCAGGCAGGGTTATAAAAGTAGAAGAGTTCATATAATATTATACGAGAAATTTATGTCAAAAGTTTCATTAATCGGAGCAGGTGGCAAGATGGGACTTCGCCTATCCCGTAACCTGATGAATTCAAAATATGAGATGTCATTCCATGAGATTAATCCTGAGGGTATATCAAGATTATCTGAAAGAGGGATAAACGTCACTGATCCCGGCAAAGCAATCTCTGACGCCGACGCTGTAATTTTTGCCGTCCCTGATGTGGCTCTGGAAAAAGTCACATCGGAATATATCCCGGACATGAAAAAAGGTGCACTGGCCATAACTCTTGATCCAGCAGCAGCCATGGCAGGAAAGCTTTATCAAAGGAATGATATTTCATACTTTATAACCCATCCGTGTCACCCCTCCATTTTTAACTGGGAACCTGACCCTGAATCAATGAAGGATCATTTCGGAGGAGTCTCGGCAAAGCAGGCAATTGTATGTTCTCTGATGCATGGACCTGAAGAAGATTATCTTAAAGGAGAAGAACTTGCCAAAACATTTTACGCTCCTGTCGCAAGGGCTCACCGCATCACGGTTGACCAGATGGCTCTGCTGGAACCAGCCCTTGTTGAAACACTTGCATCCACGTGTGTTTACGTGATAAGTGAAGGACTAAAAGAAGTTATAAGGAGAGGTGTGCCTCCTGAAGCAGCACGTGATTTCCTTCTCGGACACCTGCGGATTCAAATGGCAGTGCTCTTCAATGAACTGCCCGGCGCTGTGTTCAGCGATGCTGCAAACAAGGCACTAAAACGGGGACTTCAGGAATTTATCAAAGATGACTGGAAAAAAGTATTCGATCCGGATAACCTTAAGGATCAGATACTTGCAATAACATGATCAAACTCATACTCCTGACTGACTGCACCAGCAAACACCTAATACCGAATACTCCTGCCTTACTGACTGCGCCAGCAGGCAGGCTGGGAATACCGAATACTGAATACTGAATTCTGAATACTGAATACTGAATACTGTATACCCCTGGCTGAATGACTGCGTAAGCAAGCAGGCAAGGAATACCGAATACTGAAAACTGAATACTGGTTCCTACAATTCCTTCAGCTTAATACTCCGGTACCACACCTTTGTACCGTGATTCTGCAATGAAATGTACCCTTCATCGAACTTGCCCCAATCGGGGTAATCAACCCATTTACCGCTGTTGCGAAGTTTATTCCATTCATCTGAATATTTTTCATATTCCACTACTATCTCTCCGTTAAGTATCTGCGTTACTTTGTTTCCGTTGACTATCAGCATCGCGTGATTCCATTCACCAACAGGCTTGTATGGTTTTGCCTTTGGAGGATACATTGCATAATTTGCTCCGTTTATCTGCCAGTCTTCAAGTTTGTCAGGCCACCCTTCGTGATCAATCACCTGAAATTCCGGCCCTGTTTCGTACGGATACTTGTATATCGTATCTTCTTCAATCTGATAAATGATCCCGCTGTTGGCACTCTTTGTCAGTTTATATTCAAGGCTCAGGGCGAAGTTTTTATACTTCCTGGTTGTAATAATATCCTGGCTTTCACCTCCGCCTGTTGTATTCATTGTCAGTGCCCCGTCTTCAATAGCCCAGCAGTCAGGAAATTCACTCATGTTGTATCCACGCCATCCGTTTGAGGTAGTGCCGTCAAAAAGCAATACCCATCCGGCTGATTTTTCCTTACTGGTAAGTGTGTTAGGTTCAGCTTTTTTGTCAATCTCTGCCAAAAGAGATAAAGGACTGCCCTTGGGAGGTTTCTGTGAACATGAAATAACTGCCATTAAAAGAGGCAGTATAACTGACAGGTAAATGTAATTTCTTTTCATACAACAAGTTAGTTTTATTGTGATAAGTTTAATCTAAAATATTTAATTAATACTACAGCTATTTTAAAAATAGTTAAAGGAAAGTAAATAATTAAATCCTTTCAATACGCTTTATTTATTAAATTTAAGTCCAAAATACTGAAAAAAATTTCTAAATGTCCAATTTCCATTAATGATTGTATTGAGATTCATTTTCTGTGCATTATTAGTTCATTTTCTGAGTGCGGATATCTCAGCACAGCAGAACAGCTGGACTCACTTCCGGGGCAGTGAATTGAATGCCATATCAGATGAAAAGAATGTACCTGTTTCATGGGATGAATCTACAGGCATTTTGTGGAAGGTAAAGGCTTTTGGCAAAGGCTGGTCATCTCCCGTCGTATATGGAAACCAGGTATGGATCACATCAGAAACTGGAGAAGGCAAAGAGATGTATGCCCTCTGCTTTGACTTCAACTCCGGTAAAGAGCTTTTCAGAATAAAGCTTTTTGAACCTGATAAAGTATTTTCAAAACACGATATAAACACTTATGCGACTCCCACGCCATGCATAGAGGACGGATTTGCATATTTTCATTTCGGCACTTACGGCACAGCATGTGTAAGAGCAAACGACGGGGCAGTTATATGGAAACGCACCGATCTGAACTGTAATCACGTTCAGGGGCCAGGCTCTTCGCCAATCATCTGGAAGAATATGCTTATACTCCATCTCGAAGGCACTGATGTTCAATTCATAACTGCACTTGATAAAAAAACGGGAAAAACAATCTGGAAGACTGAACGGCCGGAAGAGATAATGGGAAAACTGTCAGGGATAGGCAGAAAGGCTTACATAACTCCCATTGTCATTAACGTTAATGGTGCAGACTTGCTGATATCAAATGGATCAGCTGTCTGCATTGCTTATGATGTCTACACAGGCAAAGAAGTATGGAGAGTAGTCCAGGGGGAGGATTCAACCATTGCCATGCCGTTCAGTGAAAATGGTGTTGTATATTTCTTCACTAGTTTTGTTACACCCCCCGGCGAAGAACAGTATTGTGAACTTTTTGCCGTAAACCCTGAGGGGACTGGTGACATAACCTCAACAAACGTTATCTGGAGACTAAAATTCCCGGTATTACAGCTTCAGACTCCTGTCATTAAAGATGGTTTGATTTACCTGGTTGATACGCGGAATAACCTGCAGTGCATCGATGCAGGGACAGGCAGTATATTCTATACCAGAAGGCTTCAGGATAAATACAATTCATCACCAGTTTATGCTGGCGGGAAAGTATTTTTTACTTCAGTGAACGGAGAAACACTTGTTTTAAAAGAAGGAAGGGAGCTGAACATTTTAAGCAGGAATAAGCTTCCCGGACAGGTATATGCCACACCTGCAATTTTAAAGAACTCCATTATTCTAAGAACATCTGAATATCTTTTCCGGATTGGAACAAAATAAAACCTAACATTTAAATACCGAACTTATATGAAAAAGATTCTATTCCTGATTCTGACAGTTTCATTACTGTTTCTGAGTCCTTCATTTCAGGTCTCAGCAGAGATTAAAATGCCGTCCATTTTCGGCGATAACATGGTGCTCCAGCAACAGACCAGTGTGGCTTTTTGGGGAAAGGCATCGCCAAATTCAACAGTTACGGTAAAGACCTCCTGGAATGGCAGGTCATATACTTCAAAGGCTGACGCGAAAGGCAGTTGGAAGCTTAAAGTAGCCACGCCTCAGGCAGGCGGCCCATACACTGTAACTGTCAGTGATGGCAGGGCAGTCACGCTTAAAAACGTGATGATAGGAGAAGTATGGGTATGTTCCGGGCAATCAAATATGGAAATGCCGATGAAAGGTTACAGGAATCAGCCTGTACTTGGATCGAATGAATTCATTGCAACTTCATCAAATAATTCCATAAGGCTGATAACGGTGCCGCGCGTCACAAGCCTCACTCCCCTGGATGATTTTAAAGGAGAATGGAAACTATGTGAGCCTGAAAATGTTGCCGAATTCAGCGCCACAGCATATTTCTTCGGCCTGATGCTTAACAAGGTGCTTGATGTCCCGGTCGGACTGATATGCACTGCATGGGGAGGTACAAGAATTGAGCCATGGATAAGTGAGGAGGGGTTAAAGAATTTTGACTGGGTGAAACTGCCTGACAAAACACAAAAAACTGAATCACTGTCTCCCCAGACACCCACAGTCCTTTTCAATGCAATGATTAATCCCATTGCAGGTTACGGTATCCGCGGAGCAATTTGGTATCAGGGTGAATCGAACCGGAATGAGCCTGTCCAGTATCAGAAGCTTTTGCCCGGACTGGCAGAAAACTGGAGGCAGATGTGGGGCATCGGAGATTTGCCGCTTTACTACGTGCAGATAGCTCCATATGATTACGGACCGACAGGATTGAATTCGGCCTTTTTGAGAGAAGCCCAGCTTAAAGCTTCAACGGCACCTGGCCTGGGAATGGCATGCATAATGGACACGGGAGAAAAAGACTGCATCCATCCCTCCAATAAAAAGGCTGCGGGCGACAGGCTTGCTTACCTTGCACTTGTAAAAACCTATGGAAAAAAAGGATTCGCATGCGAGGGACCTGTGCTTAAAGAGATGACAATAGAAGGAAACCAGGTCAGACTTACCTTTGATAACGCTCCGAACGGACTGACTTCTTTTGGAAAAGAACTAACATGCTTTGAAATAGCCGGGGCAAATAAAAGGTTCTATCCGGCACAGGCATTTATAACGAACAACGGAATCACGCTTTATTCTCATTTCGTCAATGCTCCGGTGGCTGTAAGGTACGCTTTCAAGGATTTTATTGTCGGTGATTTGTTTAATACAGAAGGCTTGCCGGCTTCATCATTCAGAACCGACGACTGGGAAATGGAATGAATCAGCGAAAGGTCCCATCAATATGATGAATAGAATATTAAATACATCCTGAAGCAATCTTTGTTTTGCTATAAAATTTGATGTGAGATCATTAAAGCCGAAGATTTATTCTGCCCGGTTGGACATGTATTTTATTATCCGTCCGGTTCGTTAAGCCAGACCTGTGACTTTTCAGATAAGCTGGTATTTATTAAGGTAATTCTTCAGGAAAACCACATCCTTCCTTATTTTCTCCGCAATTATCTCCTTCTTCCGTAACAGCGGCAGCTTTTCCTGCTCTTTATCAAGCAGGGGATATTCAATATGAAGAGTCACAGGTCCTTTAATATTAAGCTCTTTCACTGTCCGGAAATATAGATCCCAGTTGACCATCACTTCACCGAGAGGGACTGTCACTGCCTGTGGTTTTCCATCAACTGCCTGCCATATAAAATCCTTTATGGCCAGACTTCTGACGCGGCCTGCATTCAGCCTTAATCCAAGCGGCCAGGTGCTGGCTCCCTCAACCATGGCATGTCTTACATCATACTGGATTCCAATGTATTCCGAAGGCAGATCAGCAAGCAGATCATAAAGATCCCATACAGGCCCTCCCACTCTCAACCCGATATGATTCTGATAATCTGCCCTGATGTTAAATTTTCTGTTTAGTTCTGCAATACCTATTAGAGCCTGCCGGTATTTCTTTATCGTATCTTTAATACCTGCTGATGTGTCATAATCAAACCATCCAAGTCTGTAACTTTTAACCCCTGCTGAAGATGCAGTTTTGAGAACATTTTGTATAAACGGATCCTGTGGAGTCAGAAATCCAGTTACCATCATGTCAAATGAAAGGCCGTATTTACGCGCTTTATCAGACAAAGCGGGCAGTACTGTATCTGCCTTCTCAGGCTCAATTTTGCCTCCCGGCCGCACAGTCAGATCCAGTCCACCTATTCCGCATTCTGCCAGAATCTCGCACATAAAATCAAAATCATAACTATCCAGCGGTTTGGAAAAGAACCTTATTGGATAACTGTCAGAAGGTACGGCGGTAAGCTTTGCTTCGTGAAAACCCGGCTTGAACTGCGTTGCCACAATGGCTGATGCAAGAGATTTAACAAACTGATTCCGGTTCATGATTGTTTATTTAATTTACTTTTAGATTTCTTCTTAATGAAATTATTGTGCCGTCATCGTTAATTCCCTGGATATCGATAATATAGTTTCCCGGGACATCACCTGTCAGGAATTCCGCTTTGATCCTCCCGTCATTATCCGGAATAACCTCAGGGTTCCAGTAAAGAGTGTTTCGGAAATCCGGAATTCTTGAGTTTCTCTCTTCATCCGTCCGGTAAACAGGTGAATAAAAAACATTCTGCGGCTCAACGACCTTGTAAGGGATCCGGACGGCATACTCCGGAAGAGTTATACTGCTCAGATCACCGGCATAGGTTATAACATTTATAAGCCCGTAAAAGAGATATTCGCCAACGAGGTAACGTTCTTTCACAACGTCAATTCTTTCAACAAGTTCCGGATCTATTCCTGCAATTACTGAGGCATCATTGACCACAACACCGTCAACAAACAGCACAGGAGCTTTATCGTAAAAACTTCCTTCAACAGGATCTGCAATAGAAATCTCGTACCCTGACTTTCTGCTTTTCATTTGAACCCCCGGGAGCAGTTCGAAAAAGACTTCCTGCATTACGGGCAGTTTAATAAAATCACGCATTACAAGCTCAATATCAGGCTTGCCATAAAACCTTTTCACTTTTTTTGATGTATTGTTTATGTCTTCCGGAAATGTGAATGAAGGTATTCCATAAATTTTTCCAACCTGGTAATTGACGCACATGCGGGAAACTATATCCGGAAATGTTGCAGGAATTGAATCTCCAGCCATGTCGAAAGGCAGGTACTCCTCAAAGAAAGGAGAGTTCAGTTTAATAATGCTCCTGGTTCCCGTTTCTTCAGGCTGAATAATTAAATCTCTTAATTCAGTGTCCACCGGGATGCGGAATGAAAAATTCCCGTTCCTGTCAGTAACGGAATATCTGAATTGTGCAATTTTCCCGGGAACCGATAAAAACACATATTTATCAGGCAAGCCAGCCTGAGATGATTGATCCAACAAAGTTCCGGTTATATAGTGATCAGAGTCCTCTGACTTGTAAGTGAGTGCAGGCAACTTATCTGACATTACTTTTTCCCAGTCGATCCACCTGCTTTTGACACCTGAAAGATATTTGTCGATCAGTTCAGTTTCAATCTCATTTAAGGGTTTTCTGATTAACTGATCAGGAAGTATCCCGAATTCTGTACCGAAAATCATATAATCCTCCAGCATCGAATTGGTATTCTGTCCTTTCGAAGGAGAGACGGAAATGCTTATTGCAGATGACTTCATTGATGCAGTATCCGGCAATAAATCAAGCGTCACCTTTTCTCTTTTCCCGGCATCAGGAAAGGGTTCTGCCTTCAGGATTATCTCCTTATCCTGATTGAGGGGATTATAGAAATAACTTTCTGCCAGGAACTTGCCGTCACGGCTGAAAAGCACTATGTTATTTACTCCGGAGGCAAGCAAGGTTTTTGGTATTGATAATTCTGACATTTCCCCTGTCAGGTCAATCTCTCTGTTTAAACTGATATTCCCGCGAGACTGAACCAACAGCCAGAGTGAAGATTTGTTCTTTATAAGGTCCGTGTTCCGAATCGTTACTCTGAAGGAATCAGAGTCTTTATTATCGATTTTAAGAATATAATTATCCTGATCTGTTTCCGAGATGTTTCTGTAAACTGAATATTTCTGCACAGGCTTTGACTGGCTCTTTAGTGCATTATAAACAGTCAGTTCTTTCACAAAACAGTTTTCCGGCATGAAATTTTTCATGTAGTTGGTGTAGGCTCTCATAAGATAAACACCAGTACTTAGAGTGTCAGGGAGTTCCAGATTCCCGTGTCCTCGTCCGGCTGACAGTTCCAAACGCTTTTGCACAACAGGCCTGTTTTCCGAATTAAGTATTTCGATGTAGGCAATTTTTGCTCCTGCATTCAGCTTTCCAGAGTGCCGGTCAATCAAAAATAAGTTTATCCAGATATTTTCCCCGGCTACATACTCATCCCTGTCGGAATGTATAAAAATATCCTCCCATGGCACCGATTGACAGTATTTACTGAGTTTCCCGGCAATCATTTCGCCAGGATTTGCCTGCGAAAATGCTTTGGTTTCCAAAGACATAAGCATCAGGAGGATCAGACCGGCACCTGAAAGGCAGTGTAAAAGATATTTTATGTATTTATTTCTTATCATCATTCCAGAAGTCGGGTTCAATATTTGTTCCCCTCACTGTGCAGTCTGCACAGCCTCTTTTATCAGTGATAACCTTGTAGGGAGGCATCGCATAAGGCTGGTCCACGA
>JABUEV010000030.1 GCA_013314865.1 Bacteroidales bacterium
TGGAAGCAATATTACCATGAAGATTGACAACAAGGATCTGATTGTGACAGCTCCGCCTGCGCCCAGAACTCAGGGTCAGCCGGGAGGCGGTGTCTCATTCAGCGGTACTGGTCAGCCACCTCAGGGATTCAGGGCCGGAGGATCTTCCCTGAGCATTTCAAACTACCGTACGGGAGGAAACTTCAATACCTGGCCAAACCTGAACTCGATAGGCTTTGCCTGCCGGCCGGGTGACGAAGTTTTGTTCTCCGATTTCAAAGTGCTTGCATCCGGAAGAGCTGACACAAAAAACAATGTCCTTTTCGGAAGGGAAGCCGGAGCCACCTACGCAATCTTTAAAAACCTTCCGGGTGTGACTGTCACAGCTGACGGCATTATCAACGTAAAAAACAATACTGACAGGACAATAGTCGGCTACGCCGATCCAAGCCACGGATCGCTTACAATGCTGAGGACAGAGTTTTCCACCAAAGCAGGACGAAAGCCAGTGAGGGCAAAAATGTACGTCACATCAATGGGTTCATGTGAAGTCTTCATTAACGGAAAAAGAATGGGTGAGGACTGGTTTATTCCCGGAAGCACACAGTTCCGCGAGACTATAGGTTATTATGCCTACGATGTAACTTCAATGATAAAACAGGGTGAAAACTGCATTGGCGCTCTGTTAAGCCCTGGCTGGTACACTGGATATATGACTTTTACAGTCGATAACTATAACTTCTTTGGCGATACCGAAGCGCTTCTGGCAAAGCTTGTCATAACCTATGATGACGGAACCCGTGATGTTGTTACCACCCGTCCGGAAAAATGGAAAGTATGGAAAAACGGTCCGGTGGAATATGGCAGTTTCTTCCAGGGCGAACGCTACAATGCAAAAAAGGAGGCTGGTATTTCAGTTAACGGTAATGTTAATGGCTGGTCAACATGTGAATATGACGACAGCCGTTGGGCTCAGGCCGAAACAGTCACTCCCCGCGAATGGATAAAGCCCGGTATTGTCGCAAGATTTGACCAGCCTGTGAGAGTTGCTGAAGTCCTTACCGCCCGGAGGGTGATGCCTGTACACAGTGATGACAACCATACATTCACCTATGACATGGGGGTAAACATGGTTGGAGTGCCTTCAATAACCGTTCCGGCAGGCTGGCTTAAGGAAGGGGATGTTGTAATAATGCGTTATGGCGAACAGTTATATCCCGGACTTGAGGGTGACGAGCAGGAATATATTGATCTGTACGGTTACACAGGCAAGGGGAAGGGTGTTGCAGGAAGAATCCTGACAGAGACATACCGTGCAGCGCTGGCAACAGATTTCTACACTGCAAAGGGGTCCGGAGAGGTTGTGATTCAGCCGCATACAACTTATAGAGGGTATCAGTACATCCAGATAACTATTCCCGGACACACCGGTCCTCTGCCTGTTGAAAATGTAAAGGGTCTGGTCCTGTCCTCAGGTCCGGTGCCTGACGGAACCTATGAAGCTGTAACAGCCGACGGCAGAACGGGAGAACTGGTTAACAGGCTGTTTAAAAACATACAGAGAAGCCAGCTCGGCAATTTCTTCACCATTCCGACCGATTGTCCTCAGCGGAACGAACGTATGGGATGGACCGGCGATGCACAGGCCTATTCACGCACTGCAACATACAATGCCGATGTGCGTAACTTTTTCCGCCAGTGGATGGTGGCCCTCAGAAACGACCAGACGACCTCAGGAGGGATAGGAAGCACAGTCCCGTCATACAACACTGCAAGGGAGGAATCCTTTCCTGACGGAACCACCTGGGCCGGAGCAGTATGCATGGTCCCGTGGCAGTTGTACACCCAGTACGGCGACCTCCAGACAGTTCAGGAAAACATGCCGGCTATGAAAGCATGGCTTGAAGGGATGGCCAGGTTCCCTTTCAGCGATGAATACCCGCATCTCTCGGCACGCACCACAGGACTGGCCGACTGGCTGGCGGTAGACAGAAACACTCCGTCCGATCTTGTGAACAATGCCATTTACATTTACCTTATGGAGGTGACAGCAGTGATGGCTGATGCAGTGGGCGACAGGGAATATGCAGAAGTTCTGAGGCAGAGGCATTCTCTTGCAAAGGAGGAATGGAACAAATGCTACGTTGATCCTGCAACCGGAAAAACCAGGAATTCCAAGGGGGGCCTTGTGCATTCTCAGACCTCGTACGCCACACCGTTGAATTTCAACACCTTCAGCGACAGCAATCTGAAGAAGGCACAGGATTACCTTGCAGAGCTTGCAGTCAATCCTTCCGCAAGCGGTGATGGCAAAAACCAGTATCCCTCCTGCTCTATCACTACCGGCTTTTCGGGCACACCAAACATCCTCCCGGCTCTGAGCCGTGCAGGAAAAGTAAACGAGGCTTACTGCATGTTCACATGCACCGAATATGCCTCGTGGCTGTACCCAGTCATTAAAGGAGCCACATCAGTCTGGGAGCGTTGGAATGGTTACGAAATGGCTTTCAGGAACGGAGGCGACAACAGCATGAACTCTTTCAACCATTTTGCGCTGGGTGCGGCCGGACAATGGATGTATGAGTTCCAGCTGGGGATTACAACCGATCACCGCAAAGGGGAGGCCGGCTACAAGCATTTTGTATTACAGCCCTCAGCCGGTAAAGGTTTTACATCCCTTAAAGGAAGCTATAACTCCCTGTACGGAAGAATCTCGAGCAGTTGGACAGCCGACGGTAACGGGAATATGGCATCCTACAGTGCCACTGTGCCGGCAAATACAAGTGCAACACTCTATCTTCCAGTCAGCGAGTCAGCTGAGGAATTTCTGCAGGTTAAAGGAGCGGTCTTCAAAGGCAAAGGGTTCCGCAACAATATTGAAGTTGCAATATATGAGCTTGAATCAGGAAGTTTCAGGTTTACCATCACCAAGAAGGGAGTGAAAGCGGAATCGTTTTAGGCCTGTTCTGAATCTTTTAGTCATCAGTCCGGTGAAGGGGGCTGGGGGGATGTTTTAATGCACAGAGCACAGAGCACAGAGCGCAGGGCACACTTGTCTTCCGAAGCCTTGGCGAAGGAGGAGAGTGCAGAGTGATTAAGGGTTTCAGGGTTTCAGGGTTTCAAAATTTCAGAGATATAATTGCAGGATTCCAGACTGCATGACTGCATGACTGCACGACTGCACGACTTAACTATCCCGTAGTGGCTCTATAAAAGAATTGTGATTGGTGATTAGTGATTGGTGTAATAAAAGTCGTGCAGTCCGGGGTCTTGCGGTCTGGAGTTGGATAATTTTATAATAATTTTGTTAATTTTATTATGAATGACAAGAAAAATTCAGAATTGCGGAATTTCGCATATAGATTCTGTAAATATTAAGAAAATCAGTATACAGGAGTTACTGTAATCTATAATTATTTGCAAAAGCAGTAATAACCTTAAAACAAGTGCTAATTAGGTTTTAAAATCTATTTAAAGTGGCTAAATTAGTTGGTAAAATTTCTAAAAGTAGCATATAGGTGACATATTTGATGAAAATAAAAACTATACTTCATAATTTCAAATGAGAAACAGAATTAATTTTGAGTATTCTCTAGTTTTAGATAAACTGAATTAAATACTTAAGCATTATGCAGCAATATTTTCATTTAGCAATTTATTTAGCAAAACTAGACTAGAAAACACAGTTAAGAATAAATAATTAAATCAACATGAATTATTGGATTGAAAAAACTATCGTTAATAAACGTCAAGACAGAATGATAGGGGATCGCGCTCTTGGCAAGGCGCTCTGGTCTCCTCAAAGAGATAAACGAGGGGCTGACATCTATAAAAACATGCGTAAAGTAGAAAAAGGAGATATTGTACTTCATTTAGTCGATAATAAAGAGTTTTCGGGAGTTTCAATTGTCATGGATAAGGCCATAGAGGCGGAAGGAATTGAAGGTACAAATTGGGAAGGTCCAGCATATTTAGTTTATCTTGAAAAATATATTGAATTAATCCCAAGAATTTCTAGAGGTGATTTATTAAACCAAAAGAATTTAGCAATGCTAGAAGAAATTTCTGAAGAATCAGAGGTTTTTTACAATAGTAATCTTGAATTGAGACAAGGAGCTTATCTTACACCTTGTCCGATTAAGTTACTTTCGCTAATTAATAATATTTATTACAATCTTTCTAACAAGAATCTTCCACATGTTGAGATACCAAGTACTCATATGGACGAATTATTTCTTAAAAATGAAATTTTCAAATACGAGTATTTTTATGAGGCTTTGAAAAAATCTGGGTTAAGATACTCAAAAACCCTTGTTGCAAGATTCATTGCCTCCCTGCTAACAAAGCCCTTTGTTATTCTTACCGGTCTTTCGGGATCTGGTAAAACCAAACTGGCACAAGCTTTTGTGAAGTGGATTTGTCAGGATGAAAATCAATATCGTGTTATTCCTGTTGGAGCAGACTGGACGAATCGTGAGCCCCTTTTGGGTTATCCCAATGCTCTAAATTCAAAAGAATACGTAAAACCCGATAGTGGGGTTTTGGATTTGATAATACATGCAAACCAAAATCCGGATTTGCCACATTTCCTTTTATTGGATGAAATGAATCTAAGCCACGTGGAGCGCTATTTTGCCGATTTTCTGAGTGCAATGGAATCAAAGGAAGAAATACCACTTTACTCAAAAGATACAGTCGAAAATAACGTACCTGCCAGACTAAAAGTACCCTCAAATCTTTTTGTAATCGGAACAGTAAACATTGATGAAACTACCTATATGTTTAGCCCGAAAGTACTTGACAGAGCTAATACCATTGAGTTCAGAATAACTAAGGATGAAATGTTATTCTTCCTGAAAAACGTTAAAGAATTGGATATTGAGTACTTAACCGGGAAGGGTGCGCCCATGGCCAAGAGTTTCCTTGATATATCAAAAGACAATTATAGAACAGTGAAGGATATCGAAGCAATTAATAGTGCTATGGTTCAGTTCTTTGCAGAATTGAAGAAAGTAGGAGCAGAATTTGGATACCGTACAGTTGCAGAGATTTTGAGATTGATACAAAATCTGACAGTTATAAACAATGAGCTTACAATAAATGAAAAGATTGATATTGCCATTATGCAAAAGCTGCTACCCAAGATGCATGGCTCACGAAGAAAGTTGTGTCCGGTTCTGGAAACTCTGGCGTCTTTCTGTATAAAAGGTGATGTGAAAATCATTAAACATATTTTTGACAACCCAGAATTTGATTTTAACTCTTCAGATGTACTCTTTCCTATATCTCTTGAGAAAATAACCCGTATGTATAAGAGTGCTATTGATAACGGATTTGCGAGTTTTGCTGAAGCATAGAATATGAAATCTGTATCAAATATTGAAATCAATCTTGATTCAGTCAAGAAAGGCTTAAGGATATGGATTGATGCCCGTAGACCTGATTCATTATTTGATGCAGATGAATCCGCACAAGAAAACAATGAGGCAAGATTTCAGTTAGTAGAAGGTTGTTATTATGATTATCAGATAAGCAATTCTAATTATATACTAGGTGATGTCGGTGAAAACATAATTCAGCAACACCGACGAACTCCAAATATAGGCTCTATTGCTCCCAATATTTTTGTAGGAACACTTACAATCCCGGTAGTTGATAAAGACTCATCAGAGGAAATTTGCAAAATTGAACTTGAAGTGCAATCCGTAAAATCCAACTACCGAGATGATTACCGTGATATGCTGGAATTTATTACTGAGAAATGCACTGACTTATTGTTGCAGGCTAACTCTCCTGTTACACATCACTTTGAATCAGATGCCACAAGAAATCCTTATACACTTTATCAGAAATTTGCCTTTATTAAATCCTTAATTGAGACAGACGAGTTTGCTGAAGCAGTACACCAGATAGTTAAGGCTCCTGTAACTAGATGGACTGAAACAATTGAGGAAAAAGACATTCGAAATGCAAGACGATTTTCAAATGTAAACATCAAAGAATTTTTTAAATATGGGAAGAGTGCAAGATTGCCTGAATTGCATTATCTGAAAAGTTATGGGATTGAAACACTGCCTGAAAGGATTACTTCAGTCTGCAAAACAGATTCTGTGGATACTCCTGAAAATAGATTTATTAAATATACATTGGAAACCTTTCTGAAGTTTAGTTTAGAAATTAATAACAGAGCTAAAGAATTTGGTTACAAGAAGCTTGATAATGAATCTATAAATCTGGTTCGAAAACTTGAAAGCCAATTGCTGCATGCTTTTTTCAAGAGCGTTTCAAAAGCTACTACTTTAAAACTTAACAGCCCGGTTTTACAAAGGAAAGAAGGATATCGTGAGATCCTGCGTGCATGGCTTATGTTCGATCTTGCTGCCAGATTAATATGGACAGGCGGAGATGATATATATAGTGGTAGTAAAAAAGATATCGCAACCTTATATGAATACTGGCTCTTTTTCAAACTACTTGAATTATTTCAAAATATCTTTTCTATTGAGCCAAAAGACATTGCTGAACTTATTAAAGAGACGCCTGACGGATTGAATCTTCAGATTAAACAGGGCAAATTCACAGCACTCAGAGGTATTTACGATTCAGGTAACAGAAAACTAAATATTCGCTTCAACTACAATCGTTCATTTTGCGGCAAAAAAAAATATCCAGATGCCGGTAGCTGGACAACAACTTTAAGGCCTGATTATACGCTATCGTTCTGGCCATTTGGTATTTCTGAATCAGAAGCTGAAAAACAGGAATTAATTGTTCATGTTCATTTTGATGCGAAGTATAAAATCGATAGTCTTACTAGTCTCCTTGAGATAAAAGACGAAAAAGAATTAGATGAGGAAAAAAGGGATAATCGCTTGGGCATTTATAAAAATGCTGATCTACTTAAAATGCACGCCTATAAAGATGCTATAAGAAGAACAGGTGGGGCATATGTATTATATCCGGGGAACAAATCAATTAATCAAAGAGGATTTCATGAAATTATTCCGGGACTTGGAGCATTTGCTGTTCGGCCTTCAAAATCAGACAGTGGAATTGGAGAACTTAAAGCATTCATACTAGATATAATTGACCATTTTATTAACCGTGCATCTCAGAGAGAAAAGATTGCTTATAGAACATTTGATATTTATAAAAATCCTCCAGAATCAAAAGATGCAGTCAAAGAACAGTTGCCGGAAACTGTTAATGCAAATAGAGATCTGTTGCCTGATGAAACTTATGTACTGATAGGTTACTACAAATCCGTTGAACAATATGAATGGATAATAAAAAACAAGTTATATAATTTCAGAACAGGTTCAGGCAGTGGTTCTATTGTTCTTGATAAAGAAACAGTAAGTGCAAAATACCTGTTACTTCATACTGCTGATGATGATTCTTCTGGAGATTTGTGGAAGATTATAAGTAGAGGGCCAAAAGTGTATTCAAAGGATGACTTATTAAAAAAAGGCTACCCTTCTCCATCACAACAGAATTACCTAGTAATACAATTAGAGAAAGTAATTGATCCTGAATTTAAAAATGTTAGATGGGATTTTCGAAAACTTAAAAATTATTCTTCAGGTAGAGCATCCGCATTTCCTTTTACAGCCACTCTTTCTGAGTTAATGAAGAATAAAATAAACTACTAATCTTAAGAGAACATCTTGGCTGACTTTATCTCTCACCCCCCCCTCTCTCACCTCCCAAACCTCTTCCTCTCCCTGCCTGTCATCTCCCTGGTGATAACCTCCGAAGGGTGGACAGACCTTTCCTTACCGTCAAGCTCATCGAACAATACTGCCTCCCCCCTGCTGTTAACATACCTGACAGGCAGAGATATAAGAGAGTTTTTAATCTTCGATACTTTCTTAAGCGACACTGTCAGATACAAACTGTCAGACAGTAATCCGACTGGCTGACCGGGAAAAACTATCTGTCCTGGAGAAACAAAACCTGCTTCCTTGCTCAGATTGCGATAAATCATATAGGTCCCGTCATGATGCATTACCTCCAGACAATCATGCTCCGAAAGACGGAAATTTAAATTCTCATCAATCGGAACAGCCGTCACCAGCCCCCGCCGCATGGCATAAACCGTATCCCCCTTCTCCCCTGCAAATGAATCAGAAATATGCCCAAATAAAGTACTCTTCGCTCTAACCAGCTTCCCCGGCTTAACCGGTATTAAATAAGGATAACCTTCATTTATGCTGTCATCGGACGGAGCTAACCAGTATTCATAAAGGTACCTGTAACTGTACCCCTGCTCCGGAACATGAACCGAAAAAGTAAACAGGTTGTTTGTACCGTGAGTTACACTGATATCACGGGGCGCTGGCTTCGGCGAAAGATTCTCGAAAACCGGAAAATCAACCTTTAACAGGAAAGGATAAAACGTGGAATTGACTGCCGTGAACCTTATAGGAGTTGAAAATGCTGACCCCTGCTTCTCCTCAACCTTTATATGCACCGGATCCCATGACCTGATACCGAAACTTATGTCAACCCTCCCGTCTGACTGCTGTGCCTGAATCACGGAATTCATGAAAAATAATAACACTGCTCCCTGAAACAGACTCAGGAAAATTCTGCAGAATCTGATGATCCTCATTACTTATGAATTTCAAAAATGAACTTAAAGATATGAAAAATTAATACTTTTAGAGATGTAAAATTAAACAGTGATTCAAAATGTCGAACCCCTGACAACAGGCCCTAATAATTCAATGAACGATAAATAAAAATGAGATACAATCCCGAACTACTTCACCGCCGATCCATTCGTCTTAAGAATTTTGACTATTCAAAACCAGGTGCATATTTCATTACAATTTGCACAAAAAACCGTGAACGGCTGTTTGGTGATGTGGTTGATGGCAAAATGGTATTAAACGATGGAGGAAAGGCCGCTGAACGGTGCTGGATGGAAATACCGCTGCATTATCCAAATGTTGTGCCGGATGAATTTGTAATTATGCCTGATCATGTACACGGAATTATTGTGATAAATGAACAATCACCAAACCACGTTGAACAATTGGATTCGGCAGGGGTTCAACATTTTGAACCCCTGCCGCAAAACCTGCAACCAAAACAAAAACAAAACAAATACCAGAAAATCATTCCCCGTTCCATCGGTTCAATGGTTCGTGGTTATAAAATTGGTGTAACCAAATGGTTCAGACAAAATACTGATATCTTTATCGTTTGGCAACGCAATTATCATGAACAAATAATTCACACTAAAACCGAACTGCAAAAAATTCGTAATTACATAATTGAAAATCCATTAAAATGGGAAAATGATAAACATTAAGGCAAATGAAAACCCTGACTTAACCGGCTCTGGAATCGAGAAAATTAACCCAGTCTGGAACATTCTAAATTGTTAAATCATTAATCTGCCTGCCTGAATCTTAAACATTTGAAATCTTATGAACACACCTGCCAGCCACGATGAGCGCATCGCAAAAATGACATTCGCTGAGGTATATCCGCTTTACCTGTCAAAAGTTGAAAAGAAAGGCAGAACCCGCGAAGAACTGCACAAGGTGATCGAATGGCTTACCGGCTTCAATGAAAAAAAACTCCGTGAACTCATTGAAGAAAAAGCCTCGTTCGAGAAATTTTTCCGGGATGCAGTAGTAAACCCCAATGCTCACCTTATTACGGGCGTAATCTGCGGCGTAAGGGTGGAACAAATAGAAAATCCTCTTACAAAAAAAGTAAGATACCTCGATAAACTGGTTGACGAACTGGCTAAAGGCCGCAAACTGGAAAAAATCTTAAGGCGTTAGCACTACCAACTGTATCGGATAAATCCTGCCTGCAGTCTCTGAGAAATATTTCACCCTGTTTGCAACATAACAGACATTCTGCTGTCTATTATTACGATTAATAGCGTATAAATTGAATTATTAATGAAAAAACTACGCCAAAATCCTGAATTATCAGCTTCCGCACCAGACAGCGGCATTTTATTGTTATTCACCGGCGAAACAGTGCCGTTCATCGTAAGCAACCATTGGTTGACCGAAAATAACTATCTGTAAATCTTATCAATAAATAAATTTGCAAAAAAAGAACTTGGACCTGTTTTTTAATTCTCAGACAATGAAAAAATTTTTACTATCAGCTATTGCAGTGATGTGTATAGTGCCTTTAATGTCACAGCAGACTGCCACCCTTAAACTGAATCTTGAAAAAAACAAAACCTACCGTTTGAGATCTGCTTCGAAACAGACTGTCGTTCAGACGGTCAGCGGCAACCAGCAGACTGTGGAATCGGAGGTATTGTATACCATGTCAATAAAAATGATCGATGCAACACCTGAATTTCTGGTTACTGAGATTCACTTTGACACAATTACCACAAAAACCAACACCATGGGCAAGGTTGAAAGCTTCAGTTCAACCGTTGAAGGAGATATCAAATCTTCAGAAACCTCAAAAATCATGTCATACATTATGAACAGGTTAAGCAAGAGTGCCCTTTATGTAAAACTGGATTATGCAGGACAGCCCCTGGAGGTTCTTAATTCAAAAATCCTGTCTGAAATGATTCTGAAGGATACTTCCCTGATCACATTGACCGGGCCCACTGCATCTGCCATAAAAACACAGATTGCAAGCACGGTCAGTGACAATAACCTGAAGACAATGGTAAAAAGTTTCACCTGGAATCTTCCCGGAGGCCAGGTTTCAACCGGCGCTGAGTGGAAAATTTTTGATCAGGTAAGTTCAGGAGGTATGCTGTTGGCTATTACTGCAAGCAATCGCCTCGACGGGATAAAAGGCAATAATGCATTAATTACCGTTGAGTCGGATATCAGGGCTCCTGAAAATGCACCTCCAATAAAGTCGGGCGGCGCCACGGTGACCTATAACAACCTGAGAGGTATAAGCAAATCAAGCCTAGTAGTTGACACAGGCACAGGGCTGGTTACTGAAAACAAATCCAAAACCAGCATCTCAGCCAGTCTGGGCGTCAGCGCTCCGGGCTTCAGCATGGAAATTCCCATGGTGATCAACGGGGAAACTGTGATCACAGGACAAAAATAAAACACACCAGCCAGACCATGAAAAGAATACTGATAACTCTCGCCACACTCCTGCTCCTGACCTCTTTTAGTGCAGAAGCTCAGACAATAAAAGGCAGTGTGTGTTACGAAAAAGACAAAGCTCCGGTAGCTTTCGCCAATGTTGCGCTTCTTCATCTACCCGACTCATCTGTACTCACCGGTGTCATCACACTGACCGACGGAGGATACAGGCTCGAAAATGTCAAACCGGGCAGTTATTTCGTCCGTGCAAGTTTTGTTGGCTATCGGTCTGCCGGAAAAGCAGTGGATGTAATCGGCGAAGTTAAGGAGATTGCTCTTGACACTATATACCTGAGGGAAGTGACAGCCCTTCTGAGCGAGATAACTGTTGTGGGGGAACGTCTAAAAGGAAAGGAGATGGTTGACCGCACGGTCTATTCCATCCCAGAGGTGGTTTCAAAATCGGCAACCAACGGATATGACCTCCTGAAAAGAATTCCGCAGGTAAATGTTGATTTCCAGAATAACATCACCCTTAACGGAAGCAGTAACTTCATCATACAGGTTGACGGTCGTCAGCGCGACAGGGAGTATCTGGCGAGGCTTCTTCCTTCCGATATCCAGAGCATTGAAATCATCAGCAATCCGGGCGGACGGTATGAAGGCAATATCGACGGAGTGCTGAATATCATCCTGAAGAAGGAAGCCAGATACGGAGTGAACGGTAATTTTCTGGAAGCTCTTAAACCTTTCAATAAGGTTACAAGCGTAACACAGGGAAGCATCGACTATTCAATAGGCAAAATTACCTTTTATCTGACTGGCTCGTATATAGCACAGTCGTTAAACATAAGTCCCGAAGTGGAAAACCGTTTCACGGCAATTGACTCTACAACTTATACTTACGGCGACGGAAAGATAAAAGTATCGCTGGGTTCGGTGAATGC
>JABUEV010000031.1 GCA_013314865.1 Bacteroidales bacterium
AGATGTAAACAGCTCTTTTTTCAGCACCGGTTTTCTGATGATTTCATCAAGCTTTTCATATCTTGATCTTATTTCTTCCCGGGTCAATACCGGATCTGTCGGCCTTCCGAATGTCTTGGGTCCAATGATTGTGGTTATACCTCCTGCCAGAGAAGCAGAAATAAATTTACGGCGGTTTGTTTTCATTGCTTATTTGTGAGATATCAGTAAAATTAAAATATCTATGAACAGGTTGAGGGTTTTTATGATATAAAAAATTCTTAAAAGGTTCTATTAAACAATAATTCCTGAAGCTTGAATCAGCATGGCAAGACATTGGAAAGAATCAGCTCTTAAAGTCGGCAACCTGTTGCAGATATTCCTGCGACATAACCCCTTAGAAGAAATATCTGTGTAATAATGACCCGTTATTTGCACCATAGCTCAGGTCTTTAATTTATGTTCAGAATTAGACTTTCTGGTCTCTAATACAAATTGGCCCTGATGTGTTTGATATATATTATCTTTGTTTTAATGTCATTCTAATTTATCCTATTCAAAACCATTATACTTTTCCGGAGAGATAATTAAGATAACTAATTAATTGCATTAAGGGTATGTTTCATACCATTCTCACATTATCATATCTGATTCCTAACATCTACCTGTTCTTCAGGATATGGCAATTGTTTATCAGGAAAGAACACAGGGCTTATTATGTTCTGATTTATCTCCTGTTATTCTTGATATACCCTGCCGGGAATTTTCTGGAGGGGAAATATAACCCGGCAGCTAAAATTCTTTCAGATACTTCAAATTACCTTCTGCCATTTTTCCTGTATCTCTTCCTTTGTGTACTTCTCATTGACCTGTTTCTTCTTCTCAACCTTTTGTTCAGGGTGGTGCCGTGTGATAAAATTAGAAGCAAAACTTTTATGAACCGGGGACTTATTGCAGTAATAATTTGTTCAATTGCGGTTGTGACCGCCGGCATAATTAATTTTAACACAATCAGGACAACTGAATATAAAATAAATGTCCCGCGGAAATCTTCTGAATTGAAAGAACTCAAAATTGCCTTTGTTTCGGATTTTCACCTGCATCCGGGAATCAATCCCCGTTTTATTGAGAGATTTGTGAATAAAATAACAGAAGCCGGGCCTGATCTGATGCTTTACGGAGGAGACATTGTTGAAGGAATGAGGAATGACCGTGAGATAGAACATTTTGAGGAGCTTCTCGGAAGAATTACTTCAAGGTATGGCAGTTTCGCGGTGCCGGGAAATCACGATCACTACGCAGGCAGTGATATTAATAATTTCTTCTCCAGGGCCGGAATTGTTTTATTAACCGACAGTATTGCCGTAATTGATAACTCTTTTATAATTGCAGGCAGGAATGACAGCAGGGAGAGAGACAGAAAAAGTGCTGAGCAAATCACTTCTGGTCTCCCGGATTCTCTTCCGATAATAATGCTTGATCACCGGCCGTCAGAAACTGAACAGATAAGCAGGACCAGAACTGATGTGGCATTTTCAGGGCACACACATCACGGACAATTATTTCCAATAAATCTCATTACCCGAAAAGTGTATGAATTAAGTTACGGGTATATGAAAAAGGGCAATACTCATTTTTTTGTTTCCAGCGGTATAAGGCTCTGGGGACCGCCTGTAAGAACTGTCGGAAAATCAGAGATCATTATTGTAAATTGCCGCTTTCAGCAAAACACTGCGAGCGGGTGAGCCGGTTTTTAACCTGTAAAATATGGGAGCTTTGTTACCTTAGAATCAAAATTCAGTTTCTTCTCAATCATTTTTGCTTCCTTTTGAGAAATCAGGGGCTCCAATCCCACTTCAACACATGATTCAAGAGGTGCAAATCCGTCCATTCCGACATTTGCAACCGCTACAGGGAGACTTAACACATATCTTAAAAGGTCGTCACCGGATACGTTTCCTATAAGCGCATTCTGGCCCATGACCTTGATTGCAATTATGCCAATGTCTCTTTTTTCTGCAAGAGGAAGAAGGCCATCTTCGTTGCCATTGTACCGAGATGCATTTATTACACAAAGAATAGCATCGACATCGAATCGTTCAAAACATTTCCGGGAGGCATCATTCCATTTATGGAATGAAAAACCTATGTTTTTAACAACTCCCTCATTCTTAAGTTTCAGGAATGCTTTGTATCCGCCGTCGGGACCGAGCAGATTATCAACATCTTCCATTATGTCGATGGCATGCATGCAGTACAGGTCAAGATAATTTGTTTTCAGTGTATTCAGCGATGTTTCAATATCCCTCATCACCCCGTCATATTTCCTTTCCGTGGTTTTTGAGTTGAGGAATATCTGATTCCGGTATTTCGGGATCAGGAACTTGGCATACCGCTGTTCCGACAATCCGTTGCCATATGACCTTGCAGTGTCAAAATAATTGATTCCAAGTTTTATTGCATGATCAATATGTTTCTGCAGGATTTCATCAGGTGCCTCCCATCCGCAATAACGTGAACCGCCTCCAAAACCTATGCATGAAACCATCCTGTTGGTTCTGCCCAGCCTGCGTCTGGGCAATGTGGCAGATTCCTGACGGGAATTGCTTCCATAGTTTAATTCTCCATTTGCTGAAGTTTGAGGCAGTACTGCTGCAGTCGTTGATAAAACTGCAGTCTGGAGGAATTTTCTTCGTGTAAATGGCTTCTTCATTTAATCTTATATTTTGATATAATATTTTTTAACCTACCTGAACTAACTCAACTGCAAGTTACAGTAAGTTTCTGTTTTATGATAATTAAGGAAGTAATAGTTTAACAGGTGCACAAAAATCCACAGAATTTTTTTTTGAAAGGAAGTATATCAATTCAAAAAGGTCCTCCAACCAAAATTTAAATCTGGTTTTAGAACAGAAATTTCTCTCAAAAGCTATTAATTGTTAAATTTGAGATAAATAAACTAAGGCATTCATTTGAAAGAGTATTTTATTTTTTTCTTATAAAAATACCAGGGAATAAATTTTTTGTCTTAATAACTTAACTAGAAACTGTGAAAATCAATAAAATGAGAACTCAATTGAAGTCATTGTTTTGTCTTATCATGCTGACAGTCCCATTCAGCTTAACTTCACAACAAAATCAGACTTCTCCTGTTACCCTTGTAAAAATCGGAGACAATCTTTATGAAACAAGGGGAGGAAGCGGAGCTAACGGAGGTGTATTTATCGGAGATTACGGTGTTTTGCTGATTGATACAAAGATGAATCAGGTGTCCGTAGATCAGGTCTTAAATGAGGTTAGAAAACTAACAGATAAACCGGTAAAATTCATGGTAAACACGCACAGTGACGGCGATCACGTTGCAGGGAACAAATTTCTGCCTGAATCGGTAATTATTGTGGCTCATGAAAATTGCCGGAAGGAGTTCTTCCATCCTGGCAGAAATGGTGAGGCTTCAGCCTGGAATGATCCTTCGCTGGCAAAATATGTCCCTTCAGCGACATTCGATACCAAGATGGATCTATATGTTGATCCGAAGAAAGTTGAACTTTTGTATTTTGGGACAGGGCACACTACCGGTGACATTGCAGTTTACTTTGCGGATCAGAAGATAGCTTTCATCGGCGACCAGGTTTTCAAAGGAAGAGTTCAGCTTATCCATTCATATAAGGGAGGTAATTCTTTCAAACATGTTGAAACCCTCGAAAAAATGCTTGCCAGTATTGATGCTGAAAAATTTTACAGCGGCCACAGTGAAGCGCTGACAAGGGAAGATATAATTGCGCATATAAAAGAAATGAAAGAATTTCAGGCCAAAGTGTCAGGTCTTGTAAAGAAAAACTATTCGCTCGATAAAATAAAAAATGAATTCAATAAGGATCAGGCAAATCTGGTTGAAACGGTTTACAATGAAATAACTGCTGTCAGATAAACACTGGCTGGAAAAAACTTATCCGTCAGAGTCTCCGAAATTGACCTGGCACTTCTTAACAAGTAAAAGATAAAGATTTTAAAACAGGCCGTAAAGAAAACCTTAAAAGAATTAAATCATGAAAAAAATCAACCGAAGGACATTTCTTGGAAACGGTGTAGCTGCCGCTGCCGTGGTTACAACCGGGAATACATTTTCTTCCGGAGAGAGAGATAATCTTATTCCGGTAAAAAGGAACAATGAGCATCCGTTTAATCCCGTAACGTACAGTGCCATGCCTACAAGGTCATTCGGGAAAACCGGGTATAAGGTCGGGATTTTAAGTCTGGGAGGTCAGGCCACTCTGGAAATCAAGGGGCGGGAAGAAGAGTCGGAGAAAATTATTAATCGTGCAATCGATCTGGGTATCAACTATATTGATACTGCTGCATCTTACGGACAAGGGGTAAGCCAGCTGAATATCGGCAGGGTAATGAAAACCCGCAGAAGCGAGGTATGGCTTTCCACTAAAACACACGACCGGACATATGACGGCTCGATGCGACTTCTTGAAGAGAGCCTTAAGAATCTGCAAACCGACCATCTCGATCTCTGGCAGTTGCATAATGTTCAGAGGCAGGATCAGGTCGACCAGATCTTTTCAGCAAATGGTGCTATAAAAGCCTTGGAAAAAGCAAAGTCGGAAGGTGTTGTAAGGTATCTCGGTATTACCGGGCATTTTGAACCGCTTGTCCTGCTTGAAGCAATAAAACGCTATCCTTTTGATTCCATTCTCCTTGCTGTGAATGCTGCTGACGTGCATTATCTCAGCTTCAAGAACTATCTTCTGCCTGAAGCCCAGAAAAAGGGAATTGCAATTATCGGAATGAAAGTCACAACCCGGAGCCGCATACTGTCATCATGGACACCTCCCCCGCTTGAACAACAAACCGATGAACGCCTGCGTACTCCGAAATCCGGTACTATTACAATAAAGGAAGCCCTCACTTACAACATGAGCCTGCCTGTAAGTACCACAATCATCGGCGTTGACAATATTGCCCAGCTTGAAGAAAACGTAAAAATAGCATCTGAATTTACCCCATTGAGTCAGTCACAAATGGAAGAGATTGAGTTTAAAACACTTCCAATTGTTCGTCAGGCTCTCTATTTCAGGAGGTGGGACCTGGGGGCGTGAATCTGGACTGCTTGACACCTAATCTTTCAAAAATCATGAACCAGGAAAACTTTTAGTATTTGTCTGTTTTCCTGGTAGTGGCCGACTTGTCAGATTTTACAGGAAACTATGTCAGGATCAAGAATAAATACACCTCTGACATCCCTGCTGTTGTCCGATTCAAAGTCTATTGTTAAGCTACTTGCTGATGCGAAAGTTATTACTGAAGAATTTTAACCGACTTATTCTTTATTGGGGCTTTTTTCCTGACCGCTTCTGTCAATATCATCGGCAAGCTTCAGCAATTTGTTTGTATCCATCACATTTATGATAAATAAAGCCGCACAGACAAAAACAGATGAGTACATTAATGATCCGGGTACAAAAACTTCAACTATCATTACGGAAGAAATAATAATTCTTACTTCAGTTGGTCCGAATTTACCGGAATCTATAGAGTATTTTCCTGTTACTTTATATCTCATCAGAGCTATTATCATCTCCCATCCGTACATCACAACAAAACCATAACCAAGAAGTTCCCATATGCCCTCAACATATACAATATAGCCGCATCCGATAAGTATTATACTCAGCCAGTCCATGGTAATATCAAGTGCAAAACCATACATCCTTCGCGGTTTTTTTCGATAGTACGCAACCCTGCCATCAAGCGAGTCGCCAAACCAGCTTACGGTAAAACCTATTGGTCCCAGAAGCAGAAAATAAATGTTTACATATGTTGCAAGAAAAAAGCTGGCTGAAACTATTATACTTCCTATAAATCCAAGAGCCGTCAGCATGTCTGAGGTCATCCATGACGGGATAACCTGTACAAGATAAGCCAACGCCCGTTGCTCATGCTTTCTTAACAGATTGGTCCTGGTCCTGTCACGCGATATTGAATTGACTATTTCCTCAAATTTCTGAAAAGGATTAGATTGTTTGCGGATCTTGTTCATCTATCAATTGGGATTAGCAAGCATTTATTCGAATCATCGCAAATTTATCTTAAAGTAAGTAAAAATTATCCTTCAATTTCAAGAATGAAAATAATTAGCCCGGGATTTTCCTTACCAAAACACAAAGGATAATTCCCGGGCAAATATGGTTAGATAAATCTAATTAAAATTGAGAAGTTTTGATTTTTCTATTAAGAACCCCTTAAAATTTTCTGCAACAGGATTACTTCTTTCTGCTTGAGACGAAGTTAAGTGAAAGCCCTATGCGGTTATATCCAAAAAGATGGGTTCCTTCGCCATAGTCCTGGAACACCCAGCCGGTATGAAGGCAGTCTTCAATTTTGTAGTTCCTGACAACAGGGGACCCGAATTCTGCAAAGAGAGTTCCGCCAAAACTCCGACTTTTATCCCAGAAATCAACACCCACATTCAGGTAAGTCAAACCTGTTACATCTTCATTGGTATTTCCATAAGTTGATTTTTTATCCTCTGAGTAAACGCCCAGAGTGACGTTGTAATATCCATAATAAATGCCATACCATGGCTGGATTTGTTTTTTCTTAAGGGGAGCATATAATCTTACTCCAAGGCGCATTCCCGTTGTACTTATGAGATAATTTGCATTTTCCGAAAACGGCCCTATCAATCTGGTGTTATAATCATTCATTTCAAAGACCCAGTCGCTGGTGGCATATCCCCCGGCATAAGCGACCGGCGTCTTGCTGTCGTAGCGGTTGATATCAAAATACAAACCAAGGAATTCGGAAATGCGGAAGCCCATGTTCACCCCAAAACCCAGTCCGGTATACGGATCCCCTCCGGAAGGGTAAAATGACCCGCCATCCGGGCGTGCAGGAACTGTTCCGCCATATATCCCATTATGCATCAGAATATTAAACCCCATGGAAAAGAAAGGTTTGAACTTTGCTTCCGGAATATCTGCTTTTTGAACGGTGACTGGCTGTTCCTGAACAGCATTATTGGCGGTTTCACTATTAACCGTACCAAAAACATCTTCTGTCCCGTTTTCATACCTTATGACAGATATGTCTGCTTTCGGCACTACATAAGAAGGACCACTTTGATTATCATATCTTTTATAGGTAACTCCTTCAATTCCAATTTCCAGAACCTTCGCTTTAATTTCTTCTCCCGATTTTTTAATTATCAGATCCTGAGCGATAAGTCCCTGAAATGAAATAACAGACATCAGCATCACAGTATACAGTGTCCTATTCATCATTGAATCAACTATGTTTCTCATACAATAAAATGTTTTGATTGAATGAATAAGAAACGTAAAATGCAATGAAATTATTGAATCAATTAGCCGGTAAGTCTTATAACTGTGCAAGACCGGAGTTAATAAACCAGGTTAAAATGTGGAATTTACAGCCTGTAAAAAACTCTGAATAAGTTAGTATGCATTAAAATCGTCTTGGTTTATCAGTTGATTCTGTTCAGACTTTGCTGATTTATTTAAAAAACGATTTGTATAATCAGAATCTTGCAATAAACTCAAGTGTCAGCTTGTCGGTATGTATAGGAAGACTGCTTTTAAAATAATTCTCGTAGTTAAGCCGTATTTCTGAATAGAATTGTTTTGGCTCAAATCCGAAGTTTATACCCATTGTCAGTCTGCTGGCTTCTGTTTTTCCGCTGAATACAGAATTACCAATAACATCATACCTGGCAACAGGGGTGATAAGATAAATTGTTTTCCCTTCTCTTTTGAAATTGTAGTATGAATGAATATAAATTCCATCATCCTGCCTGTTCAATGATAAAGTGTCTTTCCAGCTTCTTCTTATGTATTCAGATTCAATGAAGTATGACCCTGCAGAGTATCTTAATTCAGCACCTGACATTGTAAGGTTATCTCTGTAAAGTGCTTCTCCGTAATATATATTTCCGGTTACTCTTAATCCCCGGTCCTTTCCGAACGTGAGCCTGCCGGCCAGATTAGGCCGTTCTATCCACTGCGGATTATTATTCCCGGTACCGTTTACGGCTCCCGCAACAATGCTGACAGGAATATTTCCCTTTAAAGTGTACTCTGCATAAAATCCAATATCCCGCATTCCGTCATTTATGTATTTAGCCAGAAATGATCTGTTGGCAAATATATTTTCCGCAGGATTGCGTATATAATCAGTACTGAAAGGTATCTTTCTTTGTCCCATGTAAAATGACAGATTTTGCAATGGAGTGAACTTCACATAAGCATCAAGCATTTTCATTCTGCCTTCATCTGAAAGGTCTATTTCCACCTTGTATGACATCATTTTGTTTATCTTACCAGTGGCGCCAAAACGTGCATTCCTCACCTCAAATCTCAGAAGATAATTATCCAGGTCATACTCCATCTTGGTTTTAAGAATGCCAAAAAGCGAAGGATAGTACTCCTTATTTTTACTTAATGTATCCTGGGATGATGCAACTGATCCGATCAGTAAAGTAAAAACAAAGCAAATCAGCAGATTTTTATGCATTATTGTAAAAATTGGATTAACTCTTATTCTTATTTGAGCTCCAAAGATAGTTTTTCGCGGTTATACCACATCCGGTCAGGGTGAATTATACTCTAAACCCGCCGTAAAAAAGTTTGCCCTATAGCTCTGATTCCTGCAACTTTCCAGGGGAGTTTCCTGAGAAATAAAGAACTGACTGCCTGATTCATTTCAGGAAGTATTGTAAAATTATGCCGGTAAGAGCAATAAAAGCCTGTAAAAACTTCAGAAGATGAAAGTATGTATATACTTCACCATTATGGTTTTATTGAAAAATCCCGGTAATTCGGGGATTGAATTTAATCTGTTGATTCCTCTGTAGTCGTTATAGACAATATAGAAGTCATTTCCTTCGCGGGGATTATATCTTAGCCTGAAGTTTGTTATCAGGTCATCCTCTGTATTTACGTACTGTACAAGCAATGAGGCCGACAGCTTGGTGCTTAACATGTATAATGCCTTCAGGTTAACTGAATGGATGTCAAGTGAATTGTTTGTTGCTCTTTCAGGGAATCTGATTGCATTGAATTCGTACGACAATGACAGGTTAAGACTTGCCGACAGATTCAGGTTTGGTTCTGCTCTGAATCCGATTCTCCGTCCGTCATAAAACTGTCCGATATTTGCATCTCCCCTGAGCGAGACTCTCCTTGCCTCAGAAGTGCCAAATCTGATATCGGCACCAGTGAAAGAATAATTTCCCGGATGAATCATTATATTTTCAGACAGGTTAAATCCGTAAAGTACCCCCTCTTCCTGAATATCCATTGAAATTTCGCCGCGAATCCCATTTTTTGTATTGACCTCAAAGCCTGGCGAAATTCTCATGGATTCAAGTTTGCCGTCTGACAGCCTTAAATACCTTGACCCTCTTACATTTACATTATAATTAAAGAGCTTTGATTTTTCTCCCGGAATCCATCCGTACATAAGCTGGCCGTTAAAACCCTGGATGCCTCCCATCCTGACAAAACCGATCCCAGGGTTGAATTCAAGCCCAGAATAGGTATAATTAAGCCTGTAAGCAAATCCCTTTTCCGACCGTCTTTCCCAGTCAAGCAGTATAAATGAAGGATCTAGGGATGCCATATTGTTGTCTGTTTTGCTGTCGTATGACTGAGCCCACTTAACACTGAAATAATCATCGCCGAAAAGCCTGAAAATGCCATCAAACCCGTATGCGAAATTCTGACTGCCATCCATTCCGATCCTTGAGGTAAAAATACCGCCCGCAAAACTATTGGGATTAATAACCTGCCTTCGCATTCTCAGGACTCCAAAATTCTCTGATGGTGAATCTTCATATTCTGCAGTCTGCATATCGAGTAGTCCAAAGTCCCACTTGCCAAGTCGGCCAGTAAGCCTTGCCCCTCCATAGATCCTTATCGGGTTGCCGTAAGCAATCCCTATCCTCCTGCTGTAGAAAAGATTATCTGAAAACCCTCCAAGTCTGAAATCAAAAAGGCTCGAACGTTCCTGGAAAAACTTTCTCTTCTCAGGAAAAAACAGAGAGTATCGGGTAAGATTAATCTGCTGGTCATCGGCTTCGACCTGTGCAAAATCCGTATTTCCTGTTAGGTCAAGGGTAAGGTTGCTGTTGATATTGTATTTTATGTCAATGCCGGCATCATACTTTGGATTATCATCCTTAACATAAGCAGTTCCTTCTTCATTCAATGACCAGTCACGTGAAAATCCGGCAAGCAGGTAAGGAGAAACGTAAACCGGTTTGGTTGGTCTTGCCCCCTCAATTTCAATAGTTCCTGCCAGAGAAGGCTTGTTTGTAGCCATAAATCCATATCTGGGATCTATTGCCGGCCAGGTGGCAGTTTCATTATTTGAACTTATATTACGTATTATTATCAGTCCCATTGTGGCGATGTCATTTTCTGTCTTGAATTTCAGGCTGGAGAATGGAATCCTCATTTCAACATACCATCCTTTCTGATCCCGTGAAGTCTTTACATCCCAGAATGTGTTCCAGCTGCTGTTCATAAAAGAAGGCCCGCCTGGTCCAAAACCACCGCCTGAAGCGTCGTTTGAAATGGTATAATCAGTCCTCAGCCCTGTCGGTGTGGTTAAAAATGCAAGTCCGTTTTCATTATCGTTATATGTGTCTAGAAGCACCCCAAATGCATCGTAATCAAAAAGTTCCTGATCTCTTTTCTTTGATACGGCAAAAATCTTTGAAGGATCGTTCATGAAAAGGCTTGCTCCAATCCACAAAAACTGGTCGTCATATCCAATCCGTATATCACTCTCCTGTGATGGACGTGAGCCAAAATCAGGCCTGTGCATTGTAAGTGTGAAACTGCTGAGCTGTTTCCATGTATCTTCATCAGGTATACCGTTAAATTCAACAGGGTTATTAATTCTTTTTATCTTAACCGTTTCCTGGGCAGTGTTAATGCCTGAACAACAAAACGCTAATAAAAAAAGTAATCCATGCCTGATCGTTAGTATTCTTTCCTTCATACACTTTTAATTCTGTTAAAAGTCTTTTTTTAATCTGCAAGTCTCCTGGTTATTTCCCGGAAATATGCTACAGGGAGTATGAAATACATAGCATATTTGATATATAAGACAACGAAACAGTTTAGTTTATTCCAATAATTCAAATTCATAATTCAGATTGAACTTTTATGTTTTAAGAATAATCATGAAAATAAATTTTTTAATCTTCATAAATCCTTCATTTTGACCATAATATTTTTGAGATGTTTAACAACAGCACAAAAAACCAAATACGATGAAAAGGACAATTTTAATGGCTGCAATTGCACTTCTGATAAGTGCAGGTCTCTCAGCACAGAATGCTAATCAGGAACAAACCCGGACTGGCAGAAGGACTCAGTCACGTAATCAGGAACAGACTGGCACGATGACACAGACTCAGGCAGGAAACCAGAACCGCTCAGCTGCCACAATTCAGGAACAGACACAAAATCAGTACCGTAACTATGGTGAAATGACCAGTGAACAGAAGCAGGCGAGAAATGAAGAAAGGAAAGCTCTTAAGCAACAGAAGAGAGAGCTTAAAAGACAGCAGAAAGAGATCAGAAAACAGGAAGCTGCACAGAACCGTGAGATGTATACAGAGCAGGAAAGAGCTTCTGTAAAAAATCAGGGCGCACGAACAGGCTCTCATGTTCTTAATGCGGCAAAAGTCTCCCGAAGCGCCGGGCAGGGAAGGCGTTAGGCATAAGCTTTTTGTCAAAGAAGCTGTATCGGAAGCCCT
>JABUEV010000032.1 GCA_013314865.1 Bacteroidales bacterium
CCTTATGCTGTGGAAGCATGGCCCGAAGGAAACCAGCGACATCTATCAGCTGAAAGCGCTTTGTACTGCAGGGTGATAACCGAGGGAATGTTTGGCTTTCGCCCTACAGGTCTCAGATCCTTCTCAGTAACGCCTCAGCTTCCCTCAGACTGGGACCAGATGTCGCTCGAAAAAATGAAAGCGTTCGGGGGAAGGAGCATAGATATTAAAGTTCGGCGTGTCGGCGCTAAAATAAAAGTTGATGTTTTTTCTGACGGAAAAATCGTTAAAAGTACTGAGGTTATAAATGGCACCCGGGTGGATGTAAAGCTTTGAATCAGTCAGAAAGCTGTTTCGGGTTTAGGGTTTCGCGTTTCGCGTTTCGGGTTATTTGTTTATAAGTTGAAATGTTGAAAGGCATCTTCCGACGCTTCAGTCGGGCCTGCCCTGACAAACGAAGTTTCGTCAGCGGCCTGCCCTGACAAACGAAGTTTCGTCAGCGGATTTCGTCCCGATCATAATCGGGGCTCAACAAAACCTGTACAACCAGCAAAATCCTTAAAAACTGATCACCGATTACCGGTTACCGAATACCGATTACCGATTACCGAATACCGATTATACCGACTACCGATTACCGGTTACCGGTTACCTCTTTCACCCCCCTTTAAGTCTCCTTATCTCATTGAAATGGTCCCTGGCCATCTTTTCCCTTGCCTCCCTTGACGACTTACGGTAAGCCTCATATTCTTCCTTTAGCTCCTTTAACTCATTCTTTGTATGTTTTGTCACAGCCAGACTTCGTTTTAAAGCTACATAACCAATTGCAATTACCACCAGGAGACCTGCTATAATCGTCCACATTATGCTGTTATAGACAGATTTGCTTACTTTGAGTCCAAGGAGATCTATGCTGTTTTTTGTTTTTGTAATTTCTTCAAGCTCCGTTTTAGTGTTTTCAAGGTTCCTGGAAAGTGAGTCTATGGTTTCTGTCCTGGCAGCGTTTATGTTTTTCAGGGATGAAATTTGATTTCTTGCAGATGCAAGTGAATCAAGTGCATTGGATTTTATTTTCTGGAACATATCTTCCCTGATTGCCCGGTAGTTTTCATAAATCCTGGTTTTGTCCTCCAGATATTTCATCTGCTCCTTCAGGTTTTCCTTTAGCAAGGCTTCAGGCATTGTTGTCTGAGGAAATATTTTGCAGGTTAGCAAGGGGATAAGAAACAGAATTACGATAATAAATCTCTTTGTTTTCATTTCCTGTGGCCTCTTAGGTAGGTTCATAACAATCTGTTATTGTTTTAACGAATAACCACTTTGAAAATTATCCAAAAATCAGTAAGTTTATCATAATAAAAACCAGCCATATTCCACGTAAACAATAAAATGATTTAAAAATGACAAAGAGGAGGGAATTTATCAGGAAAAGTGCAATCGGGACAGCCGCAATTGCAATTGGAGGAGTTAAACTTAGTGCCAGATCCTATAAATCTGTTATCGGAGCAAATGAAAGGATTACTGTCGCTGTCATAGGTATCCGGGGGCAGGGAGGAAGCCATATCAACAATTTCTGCTCAATGAAGGAAAGTCATAATGTAAGATTAAAGACTATTTGTGATGTTGATGAACAGTATTTTGCTGACAAGGCAAAGATAATTTCTGAGCGAACCGGGGAAAATCCTGTAACTGTATGGGACATGCGCAGGGTATTCGATGACAAGGAGATTGACGCCGTTTCATTTGCAACTCCAAACCACTGGCATGCACTTGGCACAATTTGGGCATGCCAGGCAGGCAAACATGTTTACATTGAAAAGCCCTGCTGTCATAACATCTTTGAAGGAAGGAAGATGGTTGAAGCTGCAAGAAAATACAACGTACGTGTTCAGGTCGGATTTCAGAACCGTTCTTCCAGGAATGTCATTGAAGCAATAAAATTTCTGCATGAAGGAGGCATTGGCGATGTCTATCTGGCAAGGGGATTATGCTATAAGCCTCGCGATTCGTTTGGTATAGCTCCTGACAGTGATCCGCCGGCATCCCTGCATTATGACATGTGGCTGGGTCCGGCTCCATGGCGTCCTTACAACGAGAAAAGAGTTCATTATAACTGGCACTGGTTCTGGGATACGGGAAATGGCGACACGGGCAACCAGGGACCTCATCAGTTTGATATCGCCAGATGGGGACTAAACAAGAATGAGCATCCTGTCTCTGTTTTCTCTATGGGAGGAATCTTCGGCATTGACCCTAAAGAATGTGCACAGGAAACACCTAATACCCAGTCTTCTCTTTTCAGATATAAAGACGGCAAAATCCTTGAATTTGAAACAAGAGGCCGCTATACAAACGCTGAAGCCGAACTTGGAGTGCTGATAGGAAATATCTTCTATGGAACCGAAGGATACCTGGAAATCAACGGTAACACATGGAAAGCCTACAGGAGACGTGAAAAAGAACCCTTTGCCGGTTCAGGTGAGGGACAAAGAATCGACGTCACATCAACACGTGAAGAAAATATCTCAAGCCATCCGGGTAATTTTATAGATGCTGTCAGATCCGGCAAGAATGAAGATCTCCACTGCGATATAAAGGAAGGGTACTTGTCATCAGCACTACCACTGCTGGCAAACATATCTTACCGGCTTGGCAGGGAACTTACATTTGACGGATCAGCTGAGAAATTTGTTAAAGACCCTGAGGCTGATAAATTGCTTACAAGAGTTTACAGGAAACCCTATGTCGTACCTGCAAAGGTTTAATATCCGCTTCCTGTTTCAGTTTAATCTGAAATCAGATTTACGAAGAACTTTATTCTTTCTGGTTCTTCCCTGGTTTATTTCATTCCCGGGAGAGGAAGTCGTAGGCCAGGTATTAAAGGAGCCCTTTGTAAGTCTTAAAAGGAACGATAATGAAAGAACGATAGATGTGCTGGTCGACGGTAAACATTTTACTTCATACCTGTGGCCGGAGAATGTCTATAAACCAATACTCTATCCCGTAAGAACTTCATCCGGTACAATTGTAACAAGAGGATTTCCAATTGAACCACGTCAGGGAGAGAGGAATGACCATATTCACCAGGTAGGAATCTGGTTGAATTATGGGAATGTCAACGGCATTGACTTCTGGGGTAACGGATATCGCGGAATCAGGGAACCTGAAGGCGGAGTAATTGAACATGTTTCATTTGAAAAACTTACTGAGGGTACGGGCGAGGCTGTTATTGTCGACAGATGCCGGTGGCTTGATCCGGGAGGAAAGGAGTTGCTTGCAGAAAAGACTGAATATCATTTTATTGCCAGGGGCTCGTTACGGATTATCGACAGGGTGACATCCCTAAAGGCTACCGGAGGGGATGTTAGAATGAAAGATACCAAGGAGGGAATGTTCGGAATAAGGATAGCCCGCCAGCTTGAGCTTCCTTCAGCACCTGATGAAACACTTACCCTGCTGGACGCTGAAGGTAAGCCTTTTACTGTCAAAGGCTATACCGGTAATGACATTACAGGCAACTACAGAAGCAGTGAGGGTATTACAGGCAATTCAGTATGGGGAACCCGTGCCCGATGGATGCTTCTTTACGGCATGATCGGACTCGAAAAAATATCCCTGGCAGTTTGTGATCATCCTGAAAACGTTAATTATCCTACATTCTGGCATGCCAGAGGGTATGGCCTTTTTGCAGCGAATCCCCTCGGAGCCCGTGATTTTACACAGGGCAGGGAATCTCTTGATTTCATGATAAGAGATGGAGAAACTGCAGTCTTCAGATACAGAGTTATTATAGGGAATGGTGATGAGTACCTTACAGAGGATGAGATAAATAAGTTGGCTGATGATTTTTCCCGACTCTATAAATAGTTTGAATTGTACCGGTAGTTAATGATGAAAAACCATATTTCCAGAAAAGAATTTCTTCAGAGGAGTGTATTGGCAGGATTTGGACTGTCAGTTGCCAAGCCTTTTCCCTGGTTAGCCACCAATTCTGTCTCAGAAATGAAGTTTGGTCTGGTAACTTATCAATGGGGCCGTGATTGGGACCTTCAGACACTGATAAGCAATTGTGAAAAGGCCGGCTATAAAGGAGTGGAGCTTCGGACACAGCATTCGCACGGAGTTGAAACAAACCTTTCTCCTTCCCAGCGTGCAGAGGTGAGAAAGAGATTCAATGACAGCTCTGTTATATGTGTAGGTTATGGCTCTAATTATGAATATCATAGTCCTGACCCGGCAATACTTCGGAAGAATATTGAAGAAACGAAGGAATACATAAAACTTTGCAGTGATATCGGAGCAACAGGACTAAAGGTAAAACCCAACGATCTGCCGGAAGGTGTTCCGAAAGAAAAGACCATATCACAGATCGCAGATTCGCTGAATGAAGTAGGCCGGTTTGCACGGGATTACGGGCAGATCATAAGGGTTGAGGTGCATGGAAACCTGACACAGGAAATACCTGTAATGAAAGCTATTTTCGATCAGGTGACGGAACCTGAAGTGAGGATCTGCTGGAACTGCAATGATCAGGACTTACTTCCGCCGGGCCTTGAAGCTAACTTCAATATGATAAGCAAATGGTTTGGAGACACTGTTCATGTGAGGGAACTGAATGAAGGCTCATATCCGTACCAACAGCTTTTCAGTCTTTTCAACAGGATTGGCTACAAAGGATGGATCCTTCTTGAAGCCCGTACTGAACCCGCTGACAGAGTCAGTGCAATGAAAGAACAGATTGAAATATTCAACAGGATGATAAAATCTGTTTAGGATTGTTGATCTGTCTTACCATCCTGAAATGAAATTCAGACCGAAGGAGCCTTTAAGAGGGCTGACACCTCTTCCGAGAGGGACAGCATAGTAAGGTTCAAGCACTGCATATCCGAACAAGTTTATCCTGAAAGATGCACCGTAACTGAAGACCGGAACCCTTTCGCCCGGTTTTGGATTAAACCAGTCGGATCCGAGCCTCGAACCTTTATTTAATGCTAATCCGCCATCTGCAAATAGATTAAACTCGGTAAAAAATATCTGCGATTTTATTAGCGAGATGTTTTCAGGCCCTGAAAAAGGAATCCTGAATTCTGCATTTGCTACTATTATTTTACTGCCAAAGAAATTATCAAGGCCGACACCTGACCCTTCATTCTGTATGTTTGTCCAGTAGGCGTTGGTCCTTTCGAAACCTCTCACAAACCATGGATAGCCGATATACATGGGAGTCAACACTTCATCCTCGGCACCTTTACCCCATCTTCCGTAATGCATTGCCCTTAGAGCCACAGTGTAGGGTCTGATTTGAATATATTTGCGATAGTCTATAAGGGTTGAAGTGAAATTCAGCCTGCCAAAGTATTGACCTGCCTGGATTCTGTACCTGGTGCCGCTTACCGGCCCTGTTATTCCATAGACACTATTGTCAAGGACATATGCAGCATCAATAGCCTGAAGCCCGAATCCTTTCGGTGCATCAAGCTTTTTGCGGTCAGAACCTATAGATTGCCCCAGCATATCGTAATAGGCTATATACTGATCGTACCGGTAACTGTATAGGGCCAGTTCACCTGAAAATTCAAAACGCCGGGACTGTGATAATGGATAAAAGGCAAAGAATGACGCCTTGTCTTCAAACATCCTCAAATAATTCAGGTCAATACGGTTAACTATATAACTTTCATTTCCTATTCTTAGTGTATCCAGACCATAGGAGAAATATCCGTAATAATTTGGTATGTGAGATAATGAAACACCCCATTTTAGTTTCCTTTTATAATTAAGATAAGCAACCTGTCCTCCGAAGTCATAAATCTCACCATTTATTGAAAGAGATGAATAGATCTGGTTTTCACCTGTCATATCTCCGAATATTGCAGTGACGCTTCCTGCCATGCCGGTACCAAGCCTGCCTGATGCCACGCCAACAGATGTATTGGTTATATAGTCAAGTTTAAACTTCGGGCGGTATGGGAGTTCTCTTGAGAGCTCCTTCGGAACAGGTTCAAAAATGTATTTTGCATACAATGAACTGTCAACAAGATTTTTGCCTACATGAACAAACGGAGGAAGGGTTGCAGCCGTGTAGTCGATGTCATCTTTTTCAACTTCTATCTCCTCAAATTCATGAGGATTTGCGCTGTATATTGTGTAGCTTTTTTCGGCATAGTATGAATAGACTATTTCACCCGTCTCCCTTGCCAGGGTCACTGCCGGTGCATGAGCAGTGATGCCGGTGATTCCTCTCATGTATTTGGTCATCTGCTTTATCCTGTCTTCTGAGATTTCATACCTGTAAAGATTTCTGAAGCCATCCCTGTCGGAAAGGAAGTAAATGCTCTTGCCGTCGGGAGAGAAAAGAGGATTCATATTTCTTGCACCCGTGAAAAAATGCAATATTCTTTCTGATTCAGGATCATCAACTTTAATAACAGCTATATTGTAGAAGTCGTGCCGGAATTTTTGTTCCTGACCGGGGAGCGGTTTATCTGTAACATAGGTAATGTATTTGCCGTCGGATGACCATGACGGCTGAAGGTTTGCATAACTGTCAGAAGTAAGCCTTATTACCTCTTCCTTTTCAACATCGTAGAGAAAGATATCAGAGACCCCGTTTCTCATGGCCGACATAGCAATATATTTTCCGTCAGGGGACCAGGAAGGATTATTGATTGCGGGAATTGACGGCAATTCTATTTCTTTGAGAGTCCTTCCCCGTTTTACATCAATTATTATAAGCTTGTTTTTTCCTTCTGAATAGACTGCAAATGCAAACCTCCTGCTGTCAGGAGCCCATGTGCCTGAAGATTCAAGATAACTGAGAGCATCTATTTCATTCCTGTTAATACGGCTGGTGAGTTTTCTGACAATTTTACCTGAATTTGTTTCTGCAAGAAAAAGATCAAGTGTATAAACATCTCTTTCTGATAAAAATACCACATATTTCCCGTCAGGACTGACAGAAGGGGATAGATTCATCTTGCCGGCATTTTTTGCGAATATGATTTTCCTGCCTTTTATGATATCGAGTGTGTCGGTTAGTATTTTTGAATAAGCATTTATTAAGCCGGCTTTCCATAATGTGGAAAAAGCTTTATCGTCAACTCCTAAAATCATAGGAAAAGCTTTCTCGAATCCCACATTGGCTGTAGCTGCAAAAAGAGGAACTATTATTGAGTCGCTCCATGCTTTTCCGATAAGAGCCATTACGGCCTGTCCGTAACGGTAAGGAAAATATTTGTTCGTTCTGGTCAGGTCCCTGAGGGTGGGAATGTCCTTTGTCAATACTGCATCCCGCATCCACATAGCGGTGTGGGGGTCGATGCTTCCGATTGAAAAATATTCTGCCATTCCTTCCACCATCCATAAAGGCAGATTGCGTATTTTCGAAAGTCCAAGGGAATCGTTGTTTATTAGCAGGTTATACTGGAATGCATGAACAAGTTCATGGCCAAGAACATGATCTGTCTGGGCATAAGAAGGAGTTAAAGGCATTATTACTCTTTGCTTCAGTGCCTCGGTTACTCCACCTGTACCTTCACTTATAATGTCCGATACAGCATTTGTCTGCTGAAATTCAGCATGATTATCATAGAACAGGATAGGATTTCTCTCTGCCAAAGTGTCCCTGAAAATAGCCTGATGATGTTTGTACCACGCTTCACTTCTTGAGGCAAGCACCTTTAGAACTGAGTCATTCTCGAGGTAATGGTAAAGCTCAAAATTCGGAGTTTGATAAACCTTGAAGTTGAATCTCCTGTAGGAAGGTTTGTTTTGCCCAAAATATTGAGAATAAGAGTTTTGGTTATTGATGGAAAGAATCAGCAAAAGAGCTGTGAATATCTTGAGAAATTGACCTGGAATTTGCTTGATGCTTTTCATGACTGCCTCCTTTCTGTAAATAGCAGGTAACACAGTATTGACAAATCCCCTCTAATTTATGTTTTATTACTCAAGTTATCAACTAATTGAGTAAATTTTATACTTCAAATTAGGTGCCAAAGTATGAGTATGTCAGGTATTTAATTCTTTTCAGGGATGAACTTTGATGAGATATATCCATAATCACAGGTTCATCTGACACAGTAATGTTTTTAATGAAAAAAACTTAATTAGCGTAATTGATGCCAGCCAAAAAACAAATTATTTGTTTATAATGCCGGATTTAGTAATTTTAATTATTAAATCTTTTATTCTCTGAAGTCAATGTAATTAATTAAATATCATGAAAAAATCAGCTATTTCAAGAAGGAAATTTTTAGAAGCCGGAGCTTCTGCAGTCATTCTTGCATCGGTTCCATCAAGTTTTTCTTTTGCAATAAAACACCAGTCGAAAAAGCCTGATTCAAAAGTCTCAGGTGTGCAGCTGGGTTGTACTACATACAGCTACCGGGCAATGCCGCACAAAGTGGATGATGTGATACAGTACCTTCTTCTGGCAGGGATCAGTTCGATTGAACTAAGAAGCGTGGCAGAAGAAGATCTCGGAATTCCTGAACTTCCTGCAAGGCCGGCAGGGGGTGCATTGTCTGATGCAGAAAAAGCTGAATTTGAAGCTGCCACCCGGAAGGCCAGGGAAACACAGCGCCAGTGGAGATTATCCCTGCCAATGCAGAGATATGCCGATATGAGAAAAAAATTCAACGATGCAGGTATCAATATACACATTGCCAAGTTTGCACCCGCTACATGGTCGGATGAGGAGATTGATTATGCATTCCGTGCCACTAAGGTCCTTGGAGCCTACGGTATAACAGATGAAATAGGGGAGGAAGCCTGCAGGAGGCTTGGTAAATTTGCTGAAAAACACAACAGCCTTGCAATCTTTCATCAACATGCACAACCAGCTGAACCTGGATTTTCATTTGAGAAATTCCTGTCCTATTCTCCTGCCAACAGGCTTAATTTTGACGCAGGTCATTATTTTGGCGCAACCGGACTGCATCCCAACGGCATCCTAGAAAAACTTCATGACAGGATATGCAGTATACATATTAAGGACAAGACCGGGCCAAAGAGTAATCCGCCTGACACCAATATGCCTTTCGGTCAGGGCGAAACCCCAATTGCAGATATTCTTCTTCTGCTGAAGAAGGAAAAGTGGCCGATAAATGTTGATATAGAACTGGAGTACCGGATTCCTGAAGGATCTGATCCAGCAAAGGAGGTGGCAAAATGCATTGAATATATGCGTAATATCCTTGAGTAAAATCTCCTGAATTATAATCCTTTCTTTTTAATAGGCACGGTGCTTTGTAAGCATAAGGAAAGGGTATATTCATGGATGAATTGAGTAAGTTGGTCAAATATGCGGTCTTAAAACATGAATTATTGATTAAATTAGTTGATTGATTCTCTTAATACTGAAATGTTAAATGTTATTTCTGGCTTTCAAAGGTGTAGAAATGAAGACAGAAATAATTAATTAATTGGCTGAATAAGTTGCACAATTTTTGATTCATGTTGGATGAAAAATGTACCTTAGTTCTATGTATAATTTCGTTAAAAGTTCTATTTAAAATTAATTCCTTTCAGGCATGCGACTTGCTAAATTAATGGGACTGTCGGTTGGTTTATTTCTTATTTCCTTTGAGCTATTTGCACAGGCTCCAAAAGAATTCAATGTGACGGGTGGAGGATCTTATTGTGCCGGTGGCGCAGGATTACCTGTTGGCCTTGACGGATCAGAGCTAGGTGTTACATATACACTAAATAAAAATGGAGTGCCTCAGGTTCCAACTGTACCCGGTACGGGTTTGCCCATTACTTTTGGCAATCAGCTTTTTGGTACTTATACGGTCACAGGGGCCAATTTGTTTGGTACAACGGCTATGAAAGGCAATGCTGAAATAAAGGAAGAACCCAACCTGCCGGTAGGTGTCTCTATTGTAGCATCAGCAAACCCGGTATGTGCAGATGCATCTGTCACTTTTACAGCTACACCTGTGAACGGAGGTACCACACCTGTTTATCAATGGTACAGGAATGGTTCGCCTGTTGGGACCAACAGCCCGATTTATACAGTTACACCATCGAATAACGATCAGGTTTACGTTGTGATGACTTCAAGCCTTACATGCACAACAGGCAATCCTGCAACTTCGAATACTATTACAATGACTGTAAATACCAACCTGCCGGTAGGTGTCTCGATTGTTGCATCAGCCAACCCTGTATGTTCAGGCACATCTGTCACCTTTACAGCCACGCCTGTGAACGGAGGTACCACACCTGTTTATCAATGGTACAGGAATGGTTCGCCGGTTGGAACCAACAGTCCGACTTATACAGTCACACCATCGAATAATGATCAGGTTTATGTTGTGATGACTTCAAGCCTTACATGCACAACAGGTAACCCTGCTACATCGAACACGATTACCATGACTGTTAATCCCAATTTGCCGGTAAGTGTTTCGATAACAGCATCTGAAAACCCGGTTTGCAATGGAACTTCAGTAACCTTTACTGCCACTCCTGTAAACGGAGGTACTTCTCCTGTTTATCAATGGTACAGAAACGGATCGCCAGTAGGTTCTAACAGTCCGGTATTTACATATACGCCAAATAATAACGATCAGATATATGTTGTTCTGACTTCAAGCCTGACCTGTACTTCAGGAAACCCTGCAACATCGAATACAATAAGGATGACAGTAAGCAACAGACTCCCTGTCAGTGTGACTATAACAGCTTCAGCCAATCCTGTCTGTGCCGGGACATCAGTCACTTTTACGGCCACACCGGTAAATGGGGGAACAACACCGGCTTACCAGTGGTACAGAAACGGAACCGCGGTCGGAACGAATAGCCCCACCTATACTTATACCCCTTCAAATAATGATCAGGTTTATGTAGTAATGACATCAAGCCTTACATGCACTTCGGGAAATCCGGCCACTTCCAACACAATTACAATGACCGTGAACAGTAACCTGCCTGTAAGCGTAACAATATCAGCATCAGCAAATCCTGTCTGTGCAGGTACATCAGTTACATTTACGGCCACTCCGGTAAACGGTGGCACTACACCGGTTTACCAGTGGTACAGAAACGGAACTGCGGTTGGGACAAACAGTTCTACATACACATACGCTCCCTCTAACAATGATCAGATTTATGTGGTTCTAACCTCAAGCTTAACTTGCACTTCAGGCAATCCGGCAACATCGAACATAATAACAATGACAGTCAATCCTGTCCCTGCGGCCACAGCCTCAAACAACGGTCCTGTATGTACCGGCACTCCTCTTAATCTGACCGGAGGGCCTGCAGGAATGGCTTCCTATGCATGGACCGGCCCCAATAGCTTTACTTCGAACCAGCAAAGCCCTGTAGTTTCAACCAGTGCTACCCTCGCAATGGCAGGAACATATACTCTTACCGTTACAAGCTCAAACGGATGTCAGGCAGTAGCTACAACAAATGTTGTTGTATATACTGCTCCTGTTGCTAACGCAGGGACTGGAGGAAATGAATGTGACCTTAATTTTACATTTAATGCTGTCCCAAGTGTGGGTACAGGAACCTGGTTCAAAACAGCCGGACCCGGAAATGCAACTTATAGTCCAAATGCAAATAGTCCGACCGCAACTGTAACAGTTACAGCTTATGGTTCGTATATTTTTACATGGACTGAAGTGAACGGCACATGCA
>JABUEV010000033.1 GCA_013314865.1 Bacteroidales bacterium
TTCCCGCCGCCCAGCCTTCTGTCAAGCCCGTCGGCATATCCTACTGGCAGAATGGCAACTTCCCTGTCGCTGTCAGAAACATCCATGCAGTTATATCCAACCGGTTCACCGGCCGGTATCCTTTTCACCTGGGATATCTTTGTTCTGAAACATCCTGCAGGCCTGAGGTAGAGTCCCTCGTATCTGCCGACACCGTAAAGACCAATTCCAGGCCTTACCATATCAAACTGATACTGAGGAAATCTTGCAATTCCTGATGTATTGAGTACATGTTTCAGAAACGGATATGAAACAACCTTTTCAATCTCCTTTATAGCTTCAAGAAACATTTTTACCTGTCTGTGTGTGAATTCATCAAAGGAAGGATCATCGCTGGCAGCAAGATGTGTGAAAACTGATGCAATTTTTAACCGTGAGGTCTTCCCTATCATTTCTGAAAGCCGGGAAACCTCGTCAGGCATAAATCCAAGTCTGTGCATTCCGGTGTCAATCTTAATGTGCACCGGATATTCAATTAACCCGTGCTTTGAAGCAATTCTTTCAAAATCTACAAAGGTTTCAAAACTGAATATTTCAGGCTCAAGATTGTGCTTTACCATAACTTCGCCAGACCCGGGTTCCGGATTCATTACCATTACAGGCAGAGAGCATCCTGATTTTCTAAGCTCCACCCCCTCATCAGGATATGCCACGGCAAGGTAGTTCACCAGGTTGTACTCGAAAACCGAGGCAATTTCAGAAAGACCCGATCCATAGGCAAAAGCCTTTACCATTGCCATTATCCTGGTTTCCAGATTCAAATGCCGCCGTAACTCATTAAGATTGTTTACTATAGCATCGAGACTTACATCAAGGACTGTTGTATGGGTTTGTAGTTCAAGAAGATGAGCAATCTTTTCAAACTCAAAAATCCTCGCCCCTTTAAGAAGTATCGTCTCATTGCTGAAACTGCTCCCGTTAAAATTACTGAGGAATTCTTCGGTCGAATAAAAGAATTCCGATGATTTGTCAAACAGGTTTCTGTTTGAAAACAATACCGGACCGATGCCAACAAACTTTTCAATGCCTGCTTTCCTGACAATATCTGCCACATCTTCACATAATTCCCGCACGTCCCTTCCGCTTTGCATGAAATCCGAAAGAATAAGCGTTCTTTTCCTGCTGCTCTGAGACTTAAGATATTCAACAGCCATTATCAGTGAACCCGGGTCGGAATTGTAAAAGTCCTCTATAAGCTGGCAATTGTTGATTCCGTTTCTTATTTCCATTCTCATTGCGATGGAGTGGAGGGATCTGACGCCTTCTTTTATTGCCGCCGGGTCAAGGCCAAGCGCAAGGCAGGCAGTGATAACCGTAAGAGCATTCTCTACCGACGCCCTGTCGCTGAATGGAATACTGAATTCATGGTATAATCCCTTATACCTTAAGCTGACAAGGGTGCACTGATCAGATGTATTAATTTTACTTACAGACAAATTGGCATTTTGATCATGGAATGACCAGCTGATTAGGTTTTTTGATTTTAAAACAGGATTCTCTGAAATGAGCTTATGAATCAGTTCGTGATCCCTGCAATAGATAATTGATGAGGATTCACTGAAAAGCAACAGTTTTTCCCTGGCCTTGGATTCATTGTCAGTGAAGTTTTCACTATGGGCATCTCCAATGTTGGTTATAATTCCAACATCAGGCCTGATAATCTGTCTCAGCCTGGCCATCTCTCCAGGCTTTGAGATGCCTGCTTCAAAAACAGCCATGTCGTACTGCTGTTCCAGCTTCCATACTGAAAGAGGAACTCCAATCTGGGAATTATAACTTTTAGGACTTCTGAGCACCGGAAATGAAGCTCCCAATATGTCAGCCAGCCATTCCTTTACAATTGTTTTTCCTGTACTGCCTGTTACTGCAATTACTGTTTTACTGAAAGAATTTCTTTTATGAGAAGCAAGCGACTGAAGTGCATCAATGCTGTTATCTGTCACAATAAATGTCGCTTCGGACAGGTTGTGCATTTCCTTCGGAATTTTCTCCGAGATGAAAACCTTCACTCCCTTCTGATAAAGGTTATGTATGAATTTGTGGCCGTCATGATTCACGCCGGTAATTGCAACAAATGCGGCTTCATCGGTATGGATCAGATGGCGGCTGTCAGTAATAATATCATGTATGACATAATCAGGATTACCGGTAATGCGGCCTCCTGTTATCTTAGCAATATCCGCGGCAGTAATTTTCAAGTCAGATCCTTTTCGTTAGTTTATTGTAACAATTGCGGCAAAGCGGCTCATATTTATCCTTTTCACCAAGAAGAACCACCTGTTCATCGTCAGATTTGCGGTATGAATATTGTGCAAGACTGCCGCACCGCATACAGATTGCATGAACCTTTACAATATAATCAGCTATAGCGAGCAAGGCAGGCATGGGGCCAAAAGGCTTGCCTGTGAAATCCATGTCAAGACCGGCTACGACAACCCTTATTCCATTGTCTGCCAGTTTATTGCAAACTTCGACTATTGAATTATCAAAAAACTGGGCTTCGTCGATTCCCACAACATCCACATCGCCTGATAAAAGAAGAATTGACGCGGAATTTTCGACAGGGGTTGAAGGAATTGATTTTTCATCATGAGAGACCACATTGCTTGTCGAATAACGCTTGTCCAGGGCCGGTTTGAATATTTCAACCTTCTGTCCCGCATACTTTGCCCTGCGGAGTCTCCTTATCAGTTCCTCAGTCTTGCCCGAGAACATTGATCCGGTGATTACCTCCACTGAACCTCGCCTGACGCCTGTTCCTTCAGAAAATTCCTGCAAATCCATTTTATCGTTAATTCTGCCGGTAATATGCTAAATCAGTTTTTATTCCGTTATGACTATCAGAATAATACTTACTTTTGCAAAGTAAAACAAATGCTTTCTTAAATTAACACCCAAAGTTATGGATTTCAACTCAACCATCGATTTAATTGTAAGGGATCTTAATGAAGCACGGGAGATAATCGATGATCTGAAGAAATATCCCGGTGTTCCTGCCATCCAGGTCGAACTGGCCAAGTCTAAATGCAAAAGCGCCGCCGAAGTAATTGAGCTCCTGAAAGAAATTAAAAATAGCACTGCCGCATCTGCAGAAGTTCATGACATGAATAAACCTTCTCCTGCCGGTTCTGTTGAGGTTCAGAAAGAAGAGAAAGTTGTAATGGAAGAAAAGCCAGTAACAGAAACTCCGCTTAAACCTGAACCGGCTGAAGTAAATGTTCATATAGGGACATCTGAAAAAGAAATTATTATGACAAAGCCTCAGGCTCATGCGAGACAGCAAGCACAGAAGCAGGCCGTATTGGCCGATCAGTTTGGTCACAGGGCAAATGGAATAAATGAACAACTGGGCGGCAACAAACACGATGATGATATTCTTGAAATTATGAAACACAAGCCTGTTACCAGTTTGAAGGAGGCAATAGGAATAAACGATAAGTTTCTGTTTATAAGAGAGATTTTCAACGGGAATTCTGAGAATTATAATAGCGCAATAGCCAGGCTTGAGAATGTAAACTGCATATCTGAGGCCAGGGAAATAATTTCCGGTTACACTGGTGCGGACAGTGAAAATGAAGCTGTCGTTCAGCTCCTCGAACTGGTTAAACGTAAACTGCCTTCAGATGAGTAAGCTTTATCTGGTCCCAACCCCTGTTGGCAATCTGAAAGATATTACCTACAGGGCGGTGGAAATACTCAAAAGCGTCGGACTGATATTAGCTGAAGACACCCGCCAGGCCAGGATACTGCTGAATCATTATGGCATTGAGACTCCTCTCCGTTCGCATCATGCCTTTAATGAGCACCGGACAGTCGAAAATATTTGTTCGCAAATCCTGGAAGGTCTTACAGTGGCTCTTATTTCAGATGCAGGAACACCTGGCATTTCTGATCCCGGATTTCTGCTCGTCAGAGAATGCATCAACAAAAATATCCCGGTTGAAACCCTGCCGGGCCCTACAGCTTTTGTTCCTGCACTCGTAAACTCTGGCCTGCCGTGCGAGCGATTCTCCTTTGAAGGCTTTCTGCCCAGAAAAAAGGGACGGACAAAAAGAATGGAATCGCTCAAAGACGAAACCAGAACTATGATATTTTATGAATCCCCTTTCCGGCTTGTCAAAACCATTGATGATCTGGCAGTATGTTTGGGAAGCGACAGGAGAGCATCTGTAACACGGGAACTCAGCAAGGTATATGAGGAAACCGTAAGAGGTACTCTGGCATCTCTATCAGAACATTTCAGTAACAAACCGCCAAAAGGGGAAATAGTTTTAATTGTGGCAGGCAAAAAGTGAGAACCAGATTTATGATTATCCGGATTTCCAAAACCCTAATTCTCTCTTTAATCATATTGGCCAGCCACTCACCGGCCGGTGAATCCCAAATCCTCAAAGGTAAAATAACTGACAAATCAGGCGCACCGATCGAGTATGCCACCGTTTTCATACAGGAGCTGAAACAGGGCACAACCGCAAATGCAAAAGGCGATTACGAACTGAAACTCCCTGACGGAAATTATCTGGTGATCTATCAGAGTCTTGGTTACGAACCGGTTTTTGCAAATATTGTCATGGCGGGCAGAATCATAGAGAAGAATGTGGTGTTGAATGAGCAGTATTACGAAATTCCCGAGGTGATGATAACTGCTTCAGGGGAAGACCCTGCATACGCCATAATGAGAAAGACAATCGGAATGGCTCAGTATTATCTTAACCATGTAAGACAATACAAGGCAGATGTTTATCTTAAAGGCACACTGGTGGTAAACAAAATTCCCAAAATTGTTCAAAGATCCATCAACGCTGAAGCCAGAAACAGTTCCACAGGAAGATCCGTTAGTTCAAGGGTAATAAAGGAGGGGGATGTTTATCTCATGGAATCATTTAATGAAATCGAGTTCAATGCACCAGACAGGTACAATCAGAAAGTCATTTCGTACAACAGTACCTTCCCGGAGCAGGATAACAATGTCTCTCCAATGGATTACATCCAGGCAAGCTTCTATCAGCCGGTAATAGCCGATATGGCAATATCACCCCTTTCACCTCAGGCATTCAGCTATTACAGTTTCAAATACCTCGGGGCAACGCCACAGGGAAATTTCACCATAAATAAAATAGAAGTAATACCGAAAAGAAAAAGTCAACAGCTCTTTGCAGGAACAATCTTTATAGTTGATGACCTCTGGTGTCTGCACAGCGTAAATCTTACCAATGAAAATATTGCAGGGAAAATCGATATACAACAGCTTTACATTGACGTTGGTGAAGAAATCTGGATGCCTGTCAGCCACAAATTTTTCATGAGCATCAGTATACTGGGCTTTAAGGCTGATGCATCCTATACCAGTTCCGTTAAATATAGGGAAGTGAAGCTTAATGAGGCGCTTCAGAAGCCTGCATCGCTTACTGCAGATTATATCAGGCGGTCATTTGCTAATGATACAGCAAAAAGCAAGACAAGCCGGCAGATAGAATCAATCCTGTCGAAGGAAGAGATAAATAACCGCGACATGGTAAGGCTTTCGAGGCTTATGAAGAAGGAGACTGAAAGGAGCTCTGCCGACTCTTTAAGGAAAAGCCTGGAAATCAGTGAAAAAACAACCTATACAATAGATGAAGGAGCTGGAAAACACGACAGTGCATACTGGGCTGAAATAAGACCAATACCCCTTTCAGAGACAGAATTAAAAAGCATCAGAATAACAGACAGCATAAAGCGTTCTTTAAGCTCACGTACTGAAATCCGAACCGACGCTGACACAGTTCCCGGGAAAAAACAAAAAAGCCGCTTCGGAGCAACACTTAACAGTCTGGCATTTGGTCATACCTGGCGCGATACTTCAGGTTTCAGCTTTACATACGGCGGATTGATCGATCCTGAGAAATTCAGTTTTAATACTGTCGACGGTTTTGTCTACGGGATGGACTTCAGGATCTCCAAATACTGGAAAAAAGCAGGGACTTTGTCATTTTACCCCGACATAAGGTACGCTTTCAGCAGGAATAAACTGATGTGGAATCTGAATGGAAACTTCTCATTTGATTCTTTTGAAAGGAAACAGATCTTTTTCAGAGCAGGAGCCTCAAGCAGGGATTTTAATTCTGACGGCGGTATTGATCCGATGGTTAACAGCGTTGCCTCACTCCTGTTCAGAAAAAATTACCTGAAACTTTATGGATCACAGTACATAACAGCTGGTTACAGAACTGACATAGCCAACGGTCTTCAGCTCGAACTGAGTGTAAATTACGAAAACAGAAAAATACTCGACAATACTACAGACTTTTCATTCTTCAGTAAATCAAAAGAATACAGTGATAATATTCCTGACAATCAGTATCTGTCGGCTGAAAATGAACCTGGCATTTTGCTATACGATCACCGCAACCTCAATTTTGTTACAAATGTTACATTTGTCCCTTTTCAGAAATACAGGGTAATAAGAGGCGTGAAGGTGCCGCAAGGCTCAGACTGGCCGACTTTCAGGTTTACATGGAAGCACGGCATTAATTCGGATGGCGGCAGTTTTTCAGAAGGGAAGCATTTTGATTTACTCAGGTTTGAAGCATCAATGACTTCCACAACAGGCGCGTTCAGTCAGTTAAGATGGAGCCTTGGAGGCAGCGGTTTTTTAAATAAAGGCAATCTAAGCTGGATTGATTTTCAACATTTCAATACACAGCCGCTTCCGATACTGTTAAATAATTATGAAGATGCCTTCATGCTTCCGGGATTTTACTCATTCAGCACTCCTGAGGTTACCGGCGACATGCATCTTAAATACACGACACCCTATCTTCTTCTGAAACTTTTGCCTTTCCTCAGCAATACTTTAATGCGGGAAAACATCAGTATTTCCGCATTGGCATCTGCAGACCCGATGTTTTACACAGAAATCGGGTACAGTCTCAGCGAAATTTTCCTGATAGGAGAAATGGGTATTTATGCCGGATTTGAGAAGTTCAGGCACAGATACCTTGGTTTAAAATTTACATTCCGTCTTAATTAGGCAAAAGGAGGCTCATCGAGCAGGTCATTGTCGGTATCAAATCCTGCCCCGAAGCGTCTGAGGTTATCATGGTTCATTTTGGAGCCCAGCGTAATACTCTGGGCGCCTTCCCTGATTTCCGGAGCTATCTCAATTTCAAAGTCGTCAATATCAATAAATTGAGCCCTTTCGTCCCTGAACCGGAGTCTTATATCTCCAATCGGGCCGTTACGGTTTTTAGCAAGGATGATTTCAGCTATGCCCCTGGTCGATGTTCCGTCTTCAAAAGTCGGGATTCCAAATTTATCCTGGCGGTGAATAAATATCACCATATCGGCACCCTGTTCAATTGCGCCTGATTCCCTGAGGTCTGAAAGAAGAGGTCTCTTGGTTCCGCCTCTCATTTCTACCGACCTGTTAAGCTGTGAAAGTGCTATTATTGGCACATTAAGCTCTTTGGCAATGCTTTTCAGAGATCTTGAAATATTGCTTACCTCCTGTTCCCTGCTTCCGGCATTTTCCGGCCCGCTCATGAGCTGAAGATAGTCAACTATTACAAGGTCGAGTTTGTGCTGAGCCACCAGTCGCCGGCATTTTGCCCTTAATTCAAAGATAGAAATGGCAGGAGTGTCATCAATAAAAATTGGTGCCTGAACAAGTTTTTTTATTCTTGCATCCAGTTGTCTCCATTCCTCTTCGTTAAGTCTGCCGCTTTTAAGCTTATCGCCCGGTATGTCAGTTTCAGCAATTATAAGCCTGTTAACAAGCTGAATTGAAGACATTTCACACGAAAATATTGCCACTTTCTTGCCGTGGTCGACAGCCATGTTACGGGCCATGGTAAGAGCAAAAGCAGTTTTACCCATTGACGGGCGCGCCGCCACGATGATCAGGTCAGACCTCTGCCATCCTGAAGTAAAGCGGTCGAGTTTGGTGAAACCAGAAGGTATCCCTATCAGTGCATCCTCCCGTTTGCCTGCCTCCTCAATCTCCTTAATGGCTTCCTTGATTACCATGTTAATTGGAGCAACCTCCCTCTTTATATTCCCTTCAGCTATCTGAAACAGAGCGTTTTCAGAGTAATCAAGAAGCTCAGTGACATCATATGTGTCATCAAAAGACCTGTTCTGTATCTCTGTCGCCACTCTGATCAGTTCACGCTGGATATACTTCTGTGCTACTATTCTGGCATGATATTCCACATTTGCGGCTGATACAACCTTTGAAGTAAGCTGAGTAAGGTATACAGGTCCGCCAACACTGTCCAGCTCATTGTGCGCCCTTAATTCCTCTGTTACAGTGTACAGGTCTACAGGATATTCCCTTGCCGACAGATCGGATATTGCCTTGAATATCTTCTGGTGAGCCTCTTTATAAAAACTTTCTGGCTTCAGAATATCCAGTATTGCTATAACTGCCTCTTTCTCAAGCATAATAGCACCCAAGACCGCCTCCTCCATATCTATTGCCTGAGGAGGCACCTTGCCAAAATCCGGAAGTGCCGTTACTACCGGCCTCACTGTGTTCTTTTGTCTGGCCATCAATTCGGAAACTATGATTAAATGCTAATAAGAAGAATATTTTACTACGCTGCTCTGACAGGTTCAAAGGTAAGAATTAGCCTGTTTTGTTTTCGGTTAAATGATAAATTTTAATCTAATTCTTACAAACATATTCTGTTCAAAACTTGTTTAAAATTGCTCTTTAAAAAATGAATAACTGTATCTCATAGGACTGTGATTATACTTTCTGATATATAGAAATATTGATTCATTGTGTCCTGAAAAAAGCTTCTCTTTCATCTGATTTGTTGTATACTTGTGGTATTTTTGCACAAATTATTATTTGATGGTAATCTTTCCGTTCTCAAAGATTAACATTGGGCTTGTTATTAAAGGAAAAAGGCCAGACGGATATCATGATATTGAAACAATATTTTATCCGGTTGGCTTTTGTGATGCCCTTGAGATAGCCATTGCAGGAGGGAAGGCAACGGAGGACATTCTTACTGTGACAGGGCTGCAGCCTTGCGGAAAAAATGAGGAGAACATTGTTCTCAGGGCAGTCAGAAAACTCAGGGAAAGAGTCAGCTTCCCTTTTTTAAAAATCCATCTGCATAAAGTAATCCCTTCCGGAGCAGGGCTTGGCGGCGGTTCTTCGGATGCGGCAGGTATTTTAAAGATTGTGAATAAATGTTTCAGGCTTTCAATAAGCACGGATGAGCTGAAAGAAATCGGCCTTACACTTGGCAGTGACGTGCCGTTCTTTATCGATGGCCAGCCGGCACACGGCTCAGGACGGGGAGAAATTCTCAAACCTCTGAAAAAATTTCTTGAAGGTTATCACATTGTACTGGTAAATCCGGGAATATTTATAAGCACCAGCGAAGCTTATTCGTATTGTTCCCGGTATATAACTGAAAAAAAACTGTCTGATCCTTCAGAGATTCCTGTTGAAGAATGGAAAGATTCCGTATTCAATGACTTTGAAGCATTTGTTTTCAGCAAATATCCTGAAACAGAAGAAATTAAAAAAGAATTCTACCAGTCAGGTGCATTGTTCAGTTCGCTTTCAGGAAGCGGTTCGACTTTTTACGGCATCTTCCATGATAAACCTTCCCTGTCGTCAGTTTTAAAACAGAAGGTAATCTACAGCGGACTATTATAATTCAGGATCGGTTTCAATCAATATTTCTCCCTTTGAAACTTTGTCTCCCGGGCTGACGTTAACCTTTTTTATCTTTCCCTTAATCCTGCATTTGATAAGATTCTTCATTTTCATTGCATCAAGGACAAGCAGGTCATCACCAGGATTAACCTTTTGTCCGGCCTGTACAAGAACCTCAATTATTGTTCCGGGTATGTAACTGCGAACAAGGTTTGGATTAACAGGCTCGTAAGGCTTTCTGTTTTCATACTTCGGGCTCAGCCTTGTTTTATAGAGTGTGGAGTCGATATTCAGATAGCCTGGTTCTTTTTCCTTTCTCATGATTTGAAGGATTATTAAAACGGATTAAAACGGAGGGATTCCATGCTTCTTGGGAGGCATCTGAATCATCTTGTTTTCAGAGACTTCCATGGAATGCAGAAGGATTTTTCTTGTTTCAGCAGGTTCAATCACAGCGTCAACATATCCTTTTGAAGCGGCAACATAAGGATTGGCAAATTTGGCCTTGTATTCCTCCACTTTTTTTCTGCGGGTGCTTTCCGGATCATCAGATGACATTATTTCCTTTCTGAAGATAATATTAGCTGCCCCTTCGGGACCCATAACAGCTATCTCTGCAGTAGGCCAGGCAAATACAAAATCTGCACGCAGGTGTCTTGAACCCATTGCAATATAACCACCTCCGTAAGCTTTCCTCAGAATAACCGTAATTTTCGGAACAGTCGCCTCACTATATGCATAAAGCACTTTAGCGCCGTGCCTGATTACGCCGGAATGTTCCTGATCAATTCCAGGCATATACCCCGGAAGGTCAACAAATGTCACAACAGGAATATTGAAGGCATCGCAGAAACGAATAAAGCGTGCGGCCTTATCAGAAGAATCCACATCCAGAACACCTGCCATTTCAATTGGCTGATTTGCCACAAAACCTGCAGTTCTGCCGCCTATACGCCCAAAGCCTATCACTATATTCTTCGCATACAATTCCATTATCTCGAAGAAATCAGAATTGTCAGCCACTGACTTTATAACATCCCGGACGTCGTACGGGAGAGTCGGGTCATCAGGAACTATTTTCTCAATGACATAAGAAGGCAGCGGATCGGCACTTTCGTAAACCGGAGGTTTTTGTGTATTGTCCGATGGAAGGAAGGTCAGTAGCTGTTTTATCTGACTGAAACACTCTTCCTCATTCCGGGCATAGAAATGAGCATTTCCGGTGATCTCACTATGAACTTTTGCACCACCGAGGTCTTCCATCGACACTTCTTCTCCAAGAACTGTCTTAATTACCTCGGGGCCTGTTATAAACATTTTTGATATATTATCCACCACAAATACAAAATCTGTCAGTGCCGGCGAATAAACCGCGCCGCCTGCACAAGGTCCGAGGATGACAGAGATTTGCGGGATTACTCCGCTGGAGATTGTATTTCTGAAAAATATCTCGCCATACCCTGCAAGAGAATTTACTCCTTCCTGGATCCTGGCACCGCCCGAGTCGTTTATTCCTATAAGAGGAATCCTCAGTTTAAGGGCATGATCCATTATCTTGGCGATTTTTCTTGAGTGCATCAGTCCCAGAGATCCTCCAGCAACGGTAAAGTCCTGCGCAAAGATTGCCACCTGTGTGCCGAGAATGGTTCCGGTGCCAATTATCACACCGTCACTCGGAAGGGATTTTTTGTCCATGCCAAAGTCACGGGCATCATGCTCTACAAAAAGGTCATACTCTATAAAGGAATCTTTATCAAGTAACGCCATGATGCGTTCCCTGGCTGTCCTTTTTCCCATGGCTTTCTGCTTTCCAATCGCTTCCTCTCCTCCTCCCAGCAGAATCCGGCTACGCTTCTCGTGAAGTTCCTTTATCTTTTTTTCCAGTGGCATAATTACTGTGATTTATTTACCTGATA
>JABUEV010000034.1 GCA_013314865.1 Bacteroidales bacterium
TAAGGATCGAATTGGGATAATAGGATGGAGTCATGGCGGACTCATTGCTCTTTTCAATATTTTCGAATATCCGCAGAATTACAAAGTAGCTTTTGCCGGAGTTCCCGTCAGCGACCTTATAGCCAGAATGGGCTATAAGGATCAGGAATACCGCGACCTTTTTTCAGAACAGGCTGCTATTGGAAAACCTGCCGACCAGAATGTGGCTGAATACCGCAAAAGATCACCGGCCTGGCAGGTTAGCAGGTATCAGAACACCCCCCTTCTAATTCATACCAATACCAACGACGAGGATGTAAACGTGCTTGAAGTGGAACACCTTATTAAATCACTCAAGGCAGAAGGCAAAAAGAATTTTTCATATGAAATATTTAAAGACATGCCGGGCGGACATTCATTTGACAGAATGGATTACCGCGAAGCAAAGGAAATAAGACTTAAAATATATAACTTCCTTAATAAATATCTCAATCCTCCTAAACCATTTAAGACAGTAAAGGATCTTCAAAAGGCAGGATACGGGTATTATTAAGGCAGTAGGCGGTAGGCAGCAGGCGGCAGGCAGTAGGCGGTAGGCAGTAGGCAGTAGGCGGTAGGCGGCAGGCAGTAGGCAGTAGGTAGTAGGCAGTAGGAAGCAGGCACACTTGTCCTCCGAAGCCTTGGCGAAAGAGGAGGGCGAAGATTCCGGAATTCCAATATTCCAATATTCCAGGATTCAAAAATTCAAAAATTCAAAGATTTATGTTTAAAACCTGCAAAACTGGCAAAACCTGTCCCGACGCCTCGGTCGGGATTTCGTCCCGATCATAATCGGGACTCAACAAAACCTGGAAAACATTAAGATCTTTACCAGATGGAAAAGGAAAAACTGTTCGGAAAAACCCTCAACGAGTTGATAGCTGTCACAAAGAGGCACGGCATGCCGGGATTTGCGGCAAAACAGCTGGCCGACTGGCTCTATAAAAAAGAAATACATTCCATCGAAGAGATGACCAATCTTTCAAAAAAGATGAGAGAATCACTCTCTTCTGAATACGACTATGGGCTGTCCGACCCGGTAAGGTCTGCAGAAAGTGCCGACGGCACAAAAAAATATCTTTTCAGGGTTCTGCATAATAAATATATTGAAACAGCTTATATTCCCGAAACCAATCGTGCCACTCTTTGTGTATCATCTCAGGCAGGCTGTAAAATGGGATGTGTGTTCTGCATGACCGGCAAGCAGGGTTTCCAGGGTAACCTGACGCCAAATGAAATACTCAACCAGTTCAGGAGCATTCCGGAATTTACAAAGCTTACCAATATCGTGTTCATGGGTATGGGAGAGCCTCTTGACAACCTCGATGAAGTGCTTAAAAGCCTGGATATACTGACCAGTGAATGGGGATTCGGATGGAGTCCTGCCCGTATCACGGTCAGTACAATAGGATTGGAAAAAGGCATCCGGGAATTTCTTGAAAAATCAAGATGCCATTTGGCCATAAGCCTTCATTCTCCATTTGCTGAAGAAAGACAACGGCTTATGCCGGTACAGAAGTCAAATGATTTCAAGTCGATCCTTGAAATAATAAAAAGTTCTGACATTAACCGGCAAAGAAGAATTTCATTCGAATACATCCTCTTTAAAGGAATTAATGATTCTCCTGCACACGTGAAAGAGCTTGCCAGAATACTCAACGGCATCAGGTGCAGAATAAACCTGATACGCTTCCATCCGGTACCGGGACTGAATCTTGTGAGTCCCGATGACAAAGAAATAATCCGTTTCAGGGAAGCTCTAAATTCAAAAGGAATAGTAACCACCATAAGGGCAAGCAGAGGCCTTGATATTCAGGCCGCATGCGGTCTTCTCTCAACACTTGAACTCAATAAATCATGAAGTCTCTTCAGAAAACTGTAATATTGCTTCCTCTGCTGGCCATCGGTTTAAAACTCAATGCCCAGGATAACTTTATTACAAATTTTATCAAAGCACCATTCCTGAAGCATGGATCGGTGTCTCTTGCTGTTGTTGATGCCGGAACGGGTGAGCAGGTGGTTGCAGCCAATCCTGAAAAGAGTCTGGTCCCTGCATCAGTTGCCAAGCTTATCACTTCATCAGTTGCTCTGGAATTGCTTGGCCCGGATTATACCTTCAGAACTATTGCAGGCTATTCCGGCAAAATTGACGGGAAGAAAGGCACTCTCGAAGGGAATATCATTATCAGAGGAGGAGGTGATCCTGCTCTTGGATCAGAGCACTTCAGGGACCATTACGGAGAGTTTATAGACAAATGGATCGCCGATATTCAGCGGCTTGGGATAAAAAGGATAGAAGGCAGAGTAATTGTCGACGATTCATATTACGACTACCAGCCTGTGCCCGGCAAATGGCTCTGGGAGGATGCAGGTAATTATTACGGTGCCGGGGCTTTCGGACTTTCAATTTTTGACAATACTTACAGAATTTATTTCAATACCGGGTCGGCCGACGGATCTGTACGACTAATCCGGACTGAACCTGAGGGATACGGAAAGACACTGGTAAACCGGTTGAAGGCAGAGGGGCAAAATGACCTTGGATATGTGTTTGCAGTACCTTATTCTTCAGGAGGATGGATTGAGGGAACCATACCTGCCGGCAAAGAAGTCTTTATACTAAAAGCTTCAATACCTGATCCCCCTAAACTGCTTGCTGAAATAGTACATACAAAACTCACATCTGCTGGAATTAAAATCAGCGGAGAGCCATCAACGACACGAATCCTGCCTGATGACAGCCTGAAAGAAATGGTGACTGTTTCCGAAACCGTATCTCCCCCTCTCAAAGACATTATCAGGGTACTGAATCACGAAAGCATAAATCTTTATGCTGAACATCTTCTGAAAGAAACAGGGAAAGTTACAGAAGGAGAGGGAACTACATCTGCAGGCATCAAGAGCATCGGCAGTTTTTTAAAATCTGCAGGATTGGACACCGAAGGTCTGTTCCTTGCTGATGGCAGCGGCCTCTCTCCTCTTAATGGTGTTTCTGCAGAATTACTGACAGAACTGCTTGTATACATGAAAAATAAAAGCAAATGCTTCAGTGAATTCTATTCCTCTTTGCCTGATGCAGGACAGGACGGAACACTCAAGAATTATTTCAGGGATGAGATATTTATCAATAATCTGAAAGCAAAAACAGGATCTATGACAAGGGTAAGAAGTTTTGCCGGGTACTTCACTGCCTCATCAGGCAGGGAGATGGCTTTCAGTGTTCTTGTAAACAATTTCAGCGGACCTTCCAAAGAGGTGATATCTTCGATAGAAAATCTGATAAAGGAAATAATGCTTCAATATTAAAATCTGCCAGCCAATCTCTTATCTTTGAAGCTTTTTATGGAGCAAATCATCCATAAAGGTGGAGGAAATGTATTTGTCAACAATAAAATGAGTATGTTTAACAATAAGATAGCTCTAAGAAACTGCAAAGAATACGATTTTAATAAGATTTACAGTCATATCAGGGATATTTTTAAAATCTGTGACGGACCTGAGGTGCAAGGGAAACGAGTTCTCCTCAAGCCTAACATCCTTTCAGATTCTCCGCCCGAGAAATGTGTAACCACTCATCCTGTAGTGATTGAAGCCCTGATCAGGTTTTTGCAGGACAACGGGGCAACGGCTGTATATATAGGCGACTCGCCTGCAATTCATATCGGACGATTCAGACCTGCAAAATCGGGAATAATGGAGGTATGTAAAAAGACTGGCACTGAATGGATCAGCTTCACAACAAAATCCTCAGAGCTAAAGCTTAACAGGGGAAGCATTAAAGTTACATCTTGTATCAATGATGTTGACCTGATTATTTCTGTTCCCAAGCTTAAAAACCACGAGCTTGTATATTTCACCGGAGCTATAAAAAACACCCTTGGTCTGGTTCCCGGGTTTAATAAAACCAAACAGCATGCATTATACCAGGATCGCAACAGTTTCAGCCAATTTCTTGTTGATTTGAGTGAGGCAGTTACTCCTGATTTTTTTATCATGGATGGTATTATGGGTATGGAAGGTGCCGGTCCTGCACAGGGTAGTCCATACAGCACAGGTGTTCTGATTGGATCTTCAAATCCTCTTGCCCTTGATATTATAGCCAGCTCTGTAGCTGGCTATGATCCGGCTGTGATTCCAACAAACAGGATTGCCCTCGCGAGGGGAAAGTGGCTTAAAGGAATTGATGATATAATCTATGACGGACCGGCCCTCAGCAGTGTAATAAAAAAGGATTTCAGAAGGATTCCGATAACAGGTTTTGCAAACATTTCGGTTAGGTTTCTGAGCAACAGGATAATTATGTTGAGGAAGCTTGAAAGGAGGCCGGTGTTTTTGAAAAACAAATGCACAGGATGCGGCGAATGTGTGAAAATCTGCCCGGAAAACGCTATTGATTTTCATCCCGCCGACAAGAAACACATAGTTCTCACTGACAGAAAATGCATAAGGTGCTATTGCTGCAGTGAGGTTTGCAGGTTTAATGCAATAAAGGTCAGAATAAAGCCATTCGGGGTTTGAGACAGCCGCCTGTTATGCATCAATCTTGGCATATTTTGCATGTCTTTCAATGAATTCCCTTCTGGGAGGAACTTCGTCACCCATCAGCATTGAAAAGATATGATCGGCTTCGGCCGCACTTTCAATAGTTACTTGCCTGAGTGTGCGTGTTTCGGGATTCATAGTAGTATGCCACAGCTGTTCTGCATTCATTTCACCAAGACCTTTGTATCTTTGAACAGTAACTGATGAGTCTTTTCCCTGTCCCATTTCCCTGACAGCAGCTTCGCGTTCCTCTTCCGTCCAGCAGTACCTTTCATTTTTCCCTTTCTTCACAAGGTACAGCGGAGGGGTTGCGATAAACAGGTTCCCTCCCCTTATCAAATCCTGCATATATCTGAAAAACAAGGTCATTATAAGTGTCGTGATATGAGAACCGTCGACATCGGCATCGGTCATAATAATGATTTTATGGTAACGGAGCCCTGAGGTATTGAGAGCTTTGCTGTCTTCGTCAGTTCCTATGCTGACACCAAGAGCAGTGAATATATTTTTAATCTCCTCGTTTTCATATATTCTATGCTGCATTGCTTTTTCCACGTTCAATATTTTTCCCCTGAGGGGCAGTATTGCCTGGAATCTTCTGTCCCGGTCCTGTTTAGCGGTACCTCCTGCTGAATCACCCTCAACCAGGTAGATTTCCGTATTGGCCGGGTCCTTATCGGCGCAATCTGCAAGTTTCCCGGGCAGTCCTGATCCGGAAAATTCATTTTTACGCTGAACCAGTTCACGGGCCTTACGGGCGGCATGACGGGCAGTGGCGGCAAGCAGAACTTTTTGTACTATAATGCGCGCATCCCTTGGATTTTCCTCAAGATAATTGGTGAGCATTGTACTGACTGCCTGATCGACAGCACCCATCACTTCAGAATTGCCCAGTTTTGTCTTTGTCTGCCCTTCAAACTGCGGTTCAGCAACTTTTACCGATATAACTGCTGTAAGTCCTTCCCTGAAGTCATCACCTGAAATATCGAATTTCAATTTGGCAGTTGCGCCGGAGTCTTCCGCGTACTTTTTCAAAGTTCTTGTAAGGCCTCGTCTGAAGCCTGCGAGGTGGGTGCCTCCTTCGATGGTATTAATATTGTTTACGTAAGAATAGACATTTTCAGAAAAAGAGCTGTTATACTGGAGAGCTATTTCAACAGGGATATCAGTCTTGTCGTACGAAATATGTATGGGAGCCTCAATAATTCTTTCCCTGTTTGCATCGATGTATTCAACAAATTCCCTCAGACCGTGCTCTGAACGGAACTCTTCATAGCGGGCTTTGCCTCCGTTGCCGTTTTCAACCAGCTCCCTCTTGTCAGTGATGGTAAGAAGAATTCCTTTATTCAGGAAAGCGAGTTCTCTCAACCTGGCTGCCAGTATTTCAAAATTAAATTCTGTGGTCTGGAAGATTGATGCATCAGGTTTAAAGGTAATAATGGTACCTGATTTTTCAGTTTTTCCTATAACCTCAACAGGTGTAACCGGTTTGCCAAGGCGATATTCCTGCCTGAAAACACTTCCCTCACGCATTACTGTTGCCGTAAGGTGTTCTGAAAGGGCATTTACGCACGAGACTCCGACACCATGAAGCCCGCCGGAAACCTTATAAGATCCTTTGTCAAATTTTCCGCCTGCATGAAGAAGAGTCATCACCACCTCTAACGCAGATTTCTGCTCTTTCTCATGCAGTCCGGTGGGTATGCCGCGGCCGTCATCAGTAACTGTAACCGATCCGTCCTCATGAATCACAAGGTCTATACGTGTACAGAAACCTGCGAGGGCTTCATCAATAGAATTGTCAATTACTTCGTAAACGAGATGATGCAATCCCTTTACGCCAATATCTCCAATGTACATTGCAGGTCTTTTTCTAACAGCTTCGAGACCTTCCAAAACCTGAATACTCTCAGCTGAGTACTCAGCACTTTCCTGCAACCTTCTTTCAAACTCAGTCATATAGTATTGTTTAGTTCAACTCTGTTTTCAACCTCTCATTATCAACATAAAACATGGCAGAAGAACTTAGATTTTCTCCTTTTAACAATTCAGGAAAATGTACAGGAAATACAAGAAAAAATAAACTATCCCCTTTTTAAAAGAAATCAGATTCAACGCCACTGTCACTTTCTCAAACAACTGATTTTATGTAATTTATTTGATTACGCAAATATAGCTATTTCACATGAGGGTTTTAGTTAAAATAAATTAAAAGTAATCCACATTTTATTAAAGAAATTAACAACCTGACCGGCCTGTGAAAGGCATTACATAAATGTCTCAGGAATCTGCGCTTGATTAATATCCTATTCTGTTAATAAAGTCGGGAATCTGTTACAGACTGTAGGAAAATCCTATCATAAAATTGAACATCTGTGACGGATAATAAGCCCATTCATAATATCTGTTCCATGAGATATTATTGATCTTTGCCCAGAACGAAAGAATTCGGGTATACCGGTATTCGGCACTTAATCCCAGGTTTAAATGTACCGGTTTTTCTATATATGGTTGTCCCGGACTTAAAGTCATCCAGCCTGTGGTGCTTTTCATCGACATTAGTTTTGAAGGGCCAAGCAGTGTAAAATCGGCTCCGGCAATTATTTTATCGCGCAGGTTATATTTAAGGGTTAATCTTCCATCCCATTCAGGCTTATTCCAGGGATAATCATTGCCTGTGAGGGTGTACTTGTAGTAATTGGCTGAAGCAAGGAAAGAGACTCTTCTGGTAAACTCTCCGCTTAGTTCTCCATGTATGTTGAGCAATTCAGCATCATCGGGGCGCGGTATGAAATGGTTGCCGCGCTCTGCAGGAACAGATGCAGAATCAGGATGCACAATATTTGCAAACAACAGCAAGTCGTTAATCATTGAATATGCAACAGACAGTTCATAATTGCCTCCTATCCCGCTGTTTCCTTTGAGTCCGGCTGAAATTATCAGTGCATGATCTGTGTTCGGAAGCTTAAAAAGTGTACCGTCAGGTTTTATGAAAGGATTTATTCCTGATGCCTTTAAAGGATCATTCATCTCAAGTTTCCCGTTCAGCCCGGCAAAGAATTTGATATATTCCGGCACTATGTTGAATCCGAAAGTAACATCTGGATATAAATGAAGCTTTGCTGTACTGCTTACATTTCTCTCAAGCAGAAGCTGAAGTCCGATATTGAAATTCCATTGCCCGGTACTCCTGCGGAGAAATGGAGCGGCTGAAAAATAGTATTTCGGATGAGCAAGTATAGAATCGGATAATCTGTAATACTGGTAACCGGCAGAAGCTCCGACATAGAATCCCTCGAACATCTTTGCCATTTTTCCTGAGATTCCTGCATGGTGCTGATACAGGTATTCGCTGTTATGGAAATAATCATAATCAAGGTCAAAATCATAAGAAAAACTTGTTGAATCGAGATTGAGGGATGAAAAGGAAATATTCCCGCCAATATCATAATAAGAAATTTTAATGCTCTTCTTATCAGGGATATAAGGGAGAAGTTCCGGTGAATACCCGTAAGCATACCTTGTATTTTGAATCAGATTGACTGAACCACCGAGTATGCTTTTGTTAAAGAAATTCCTTGCAAAAAGAGAACCCTCATTCTCCATAAATCCTGCAAACACTCTCAGTTTATTTTCAAGAGGTACTTTGCCGTTTGATGAATAGTGGCGGCCGTAAAAACCTACCGCTCCCTTCCTTGATCTCTCGTTTGTTATGCTTATTTCAGCCAGCGGGGTGGAATAATTTCCGAAACCGACTTTCACGTACGACTTATAGAGCTTCGGCAAAGGATCAGGCAGAAGTGATGCAGGCTTAATGGGTGCCAGTGTATATGCCGGTGAAAATGCATTGGGTCTGATCTCGTAACTGAATGATACCTTAACACTTGCTGTATCATTTATATCCGGCAAAAAGCTCTTTTTCCTGAAGTCAGCCAGGGAAGGTTTATAGGGATTGTATAATGTAATTTCCCTACGAAGATCAGCTTCCTGTTTATTGGCCTGTGAAAATGACGGCAGGAAAAGCAAGGAAATCAGTACAGTGGATAATATGTTTTTTTTCGTCATGGCAAAACAGTTTCTTATTCTACCTTATTTCTTTTTGCAAATTTTTTCAGATGGTTATTTTTCACGGTCAAGTAATTTTAGTTTTTCATTCACTTCATCGAGAATACCATCATCACTGACAGTGTAATATTCCTTTAGGCTTTGCAGAGTTGCCCTGGCCTGGAGTGTATCTCCTTTTGATATACTTATGTCTGCCAGTAACAGGAACATCTTTGCCATCCAGTACTGGTGAGGAGTGTTCTGATTTATAAATTCATTTATGATTTTTTCAGCCTCATCAGTCAGGCTCTTTTTATAAAGAAGTTCTGCGACTCTGTATTTTGATTCTGCTCCTTCTGCACTGGATACTTCGGTTGCCACTTTTCTGAATTCCTTAAGTGCCTCATCAAACTCATTAAGACTGTAATGAGCCTTGGCACTCATGAATAGTGCCTCCCTCACAAGTTCTTCAGGAATGCCTCGTGCAGCGGCAATTTTTGCGGCAGCCGCAATAGTCTTCTGGGCTGAACCTTCCTGATATGCTGATCTTAGCTGGCCCCTAAGGGCAACAACCTTATACTCTCCCGTTGAAGCAATACTTTCCAGTCTTTCATAATAATCAAATGCATCAGAATACTCTTCCCTGCCGGTCAGAATTGAAGCGGCTGCAACAAGAGCCTGTTCCATAAATTCATTGTTCGGAATCTTAATTACTTCCTGGTAAAGAATCAGGGCATCATCAGCCTTTCCTGATGAATTCAGGCATTCTGCAAGATAAAACTGCGCATTAAGCCTGAAGCTTCCGCTAGGAAATTCCTTCAAATAGTTTCTGAATATCTCTGAAGCCCTGTCACATCTGCCCTGAATGTAAAGATTTTCTCCGGAAGCGTAAAGAAGCGAGTCTTTTTCTGCAACACTTACATCACCGTAACCTTCAAGTGTCTTTACATAGGCAAAATAAGCCTCAACATCATTCAGGTCGATATAGGCATTCTTAAGACCTGTAAGGGCATAGCGAGCTTCCGGCGTTGATCTGTAGTTCTCTATCACCTTTTTGTACTGGGCTATTGCCTTTTCATTCTCACCCTGATTATAATATAGAAGACCAAGCTGTACTATGGCTCTTGGCACAAACGGGCTTGATCTGAAATTTGCAATGACAGCGTTGAAGTCTGCCTCGCCTCTTCTGAAATCCTCCATCACCAGATAAGCCCTTCCCCTCTCATAATAAGCATTAGCCGCAAGCGATGAGGAAGGATACTTTATAATCATTGATGAAAGAATTTCGGCCTTGCCTTTATGATTATTCATAAGGCCAAGACAGAATGCCTTCTGAAACATAGCATAGTCAGACTCCGGAATAGCATTCTCAATCACTTTGTCGTAATAACTGATAGCCATCGGGTAATTTGTGGTGATATAGTAACAGTCGGCTATTCTCAACCTTGTGTCAGCCAGAAGTTCAGACCCGGAGCCTGCGGCAGATGTCTCAAAATTCCGGAAATGTGTAAGTGCAGACGGATAGTCTTTAAGGTTGTAGGAAACATAACCCAGGTTGTATCGAACCATGTTGTATTCACTAAGTTTTGAGGAGCCCGGAATGCCGATAAACTGCTCATAATCCTTTTTTGAGTCCTCAAACCTGCCCAGCCTGTAAAGAGCTTCACCCCTCCAGTAAAGCGACCTGGCTCTTAATTCGGTATTATAGGTTCCGTATTTAAGTGAACGTGTAAAAAACTCCACGGCAGGTTCCATTTCCATGTTTCTGAACAGTTCAAGTCCTCTGTAAAAGGCTACCCGCTGATAGGCCTCCTCCATTCTCGGATCCCTGGTCCCTATCTTATCCAGCGCTGAAAGAGCCGCCCTGTAGTTTTTAATCTGCATCAATGCAGAAATGAGATAGTTATAAGCTTCCCCTATTCTGGCAGATCCGGGGTAAAGATCAATATATTCCTGAAATGCTGATATGGCTTCACCAAACGGTGAGTATGAGGTTTCATAAGTCAGCTTGGCATAATTGAAAAGTGATTCTTCCTTAATACCCTGGTCATAATTCATTTTTGATGCTTCACCAAATGCAAAGTGTGCCCTCTTTTTGTCTCCCTTCTTCAGGTAGCAATCACCCAGCACATACCATATGTTCTGGCTCAGAAGGTCAGAGCGAACGCCTGTTTCAAGCAACACCTTAATTGCCTGATCAATATTTCCTGTTTTATAATAGCAGAATCCAAGCTGATATTTATCCTCTCTGGTAACAGTCTTTGAATTCTTATTATATAATTCGAGATATGTCAGTGCTTCACTGTAATTCTGCTTGTTGAACCAGGCATCCCCTATAAACCTGTACAGCTCCACTTCCCGGCCTTTGGGAGCAGATTTAATAAGGGCCGGAGCCATTTCAAGAATACCGTCGTAATCCTTCTTAAGGTAAAGTATCTGGACAATATAAAATGGAACAATAGGGCCAAAGCTCTCATCATTCCTCAGCTTCATGAATCCATCATATGCGGTTTCATACATCTGCTGTTCGTATGCAATATGAGAATAGTAATAGAGTGCCGGCGGTGTATATTCAGTATCTATGTCCTTTATCTCGGAAAACATAACGAGGGCTTTCTGTTTATCCCCCCTGACATAAAGAGAATAGCCGTAACGGAATAAATATTCAGGCAGCCTGGCAGTCTCCAGTTCCTGTCTGTTAACCAGAGCATAATATCCGGCGGCTTTCCGGTAATTCCTGTTCTGATAAAAATAATCTGCAAGAGCCAGACGTGCATCGTTAATATGCGGACTCTCAGGGTGGGAAGCAATAAACATAAGCATCCTGTATTCAGCATCAGGATTGAAGAGCCTTACTGCAGCCATGGCACTCAAGTATTCAGCTTCAGATTTATGAATCTGTGCACCATCTCCTGACTTTCTAAGGAAAGAATCAAAAAGCCA
>JABUEV010000035.1 GCA_013314865.1 Bacteroidales bacterium
AGCTTATAATTTACGGTGAAGAGACAAGCGTAAGGGAGATAATCGAAATCTCAAGAAGGTTTCCCATGATGGCAAGTCACCAGGTGGTCATAATCAAGGAAGCCCAATCTTTAAAAGGCCTCGACGACCTGATTCTGTACCTTGAAAAACCAATGCCTTCAACAATACTGGTTTTCAATTACAAGTACAAGCAGGTTGACAAAAGAACCAGGCTGTACAAAGCACTTGAGGAATATGCGGTATATTTTGAATCACCCCGATTACGTGATTACCAGGTACCCGGGTGGATTGAAAGGTACCTGATGACAAAAGGAGTTAAGGCAGATCCTAATGCCTGTGCGATGCTGACTGATTACCTCGGAACCGATCTACACAAAATAGTAAACGAGCTGGATAAACTGCTGATTACTCTGAAAAAAGAACGGCCGGTTATTACGACTGACCTGATCGAAAAAAACATAGGACTAAGCAAAGACTATAATAATTTTGAACTTCAGAAAGCTGTAGGTGAAAAAAACATATATAAAGCCAACCTGATTGTCAGGTATTTTTCCGAGAATCCCAAAGACAATCCTGCTCAACTCACCATAGCTGCACTCTTTAGCTTCTTCAGCAAACTGCTGACTTATCACTATCTTACTGACAAGTCAAGGAACAATGTTGCTGCAGTGCTTAAAATAAACCCATTTTTTGTAAAGGATTACGAGACATCTGCGTTGAAGTATAATGTAAGCCGTACGGTGGAGGCTATAAGTCTGCTCAGGACTTACGACATGAAGCTAAAAGGCTACGGGGATGCAGGCACTGAACCTGGAAGTTTACTTAAGGAACTGATTTTTAAAATTTTGCATTTATGATTTCTCTCCTTCACAAAGCGGCATCACGATGAGCAAGAAGGAAGAGGCTTTGAAGCACTTTCAATTTATAATATCAGTTCATTTCAGGTGAATCAGGGAAGTCAGCCCACACGCGGTATTTGTTTTTGAAACTTCTTAAAACTCTTTTCCATGTATCCACTCCCCTGCTGTTCATTATCACATCCGGTTTGACTTTTGCTATAACCCAGGAATTTTCTTTCAGTTCCCTTTCCAGCTGACCGGCTGACCAGCCTGAATATCCGAGGAAGAAGCGGATCTGAGACTTCTGAACAGAGCCCTTCTGAATAAGATTCTTAATAGTGTCTATATCCCCGCCCCAGTATATGTCCTCATCTACCCAGACACTCTTCGGAATAAGATGACCAAGATTATGTATATAATGAAGTGTATCAGGTGCAACAGGCCCGCCCATGTTAAGGTTATCATCCCAACCTTCAAATCCTGCTATTGCATCGCTGAGTTTTATATCAAGCCTCTTGTTTAGTATAAAACCCACCGACCCTTTAGGAGTGTGTTCTGTCAGATAAACAATACTCCGGTTAAAAAAAGTATCAGGCAGGAAAGGCTCTGAAATAAGTATCTTTCCTTTTTCCGGGATCTTGTCTTCAGGCAGAATTGCAAACAAATCCATCTCAGGTTTCATACATCAATTTTTATAATCACAATTTACAAAATATTATTATAAGCAGGTGTTAATTTTAATTAACACCTGATAAAAATCATATTCAAACTTAATGCCAATTAAATTTTGTCATATTTTTGTCCGGTTTTAACTTAAATCTGTTTTAGAAGGTGCAAAAAAGTACATTAAGGATTGTCGGAAACAAAGCTGTTCTGAATATCAGGGAAAGGATGTGTGAAACAGCTGAAGAATTGCTCACAAGTGAAAAATTCAGAATTGTACTGGACCATTGCATCAATCATCTTAAGAGCAAAAAGTCACCCCTGACAGGCATATTCGGAAATGAGAATATTGAACCGGATGACATTGATGATCTTGTCAGGACTCTTACACTTCTTGTCAAATACGAGGCAGGTGTTGTTCCGCATATATATGAAAAATCTTCGGTTTTTCTTCGAGACCTTCATCTGCTAAACAGTTTCGTGGAGCATCTTTATGATTACTGGCGACATTTTGACAGGTTTATAATAAACGATTCAGAAGGTGACCGGCTTGATAAAAGGCCCTACAGGACTTTCAACGAAACGATAGAACATCTCACACACCTTATCAGAACAGTCTACAGGCAGATTCAGGAGAATGTCACCGGAAGTCATCCTAAAGTGTACCGGCAGGTGCCGGCTGGTGCCGAGATGTCGGTAATTTCATTGCCAAAGAATATTCCTTTTAAAGGCGAGATTTACAAAAAGCTCAACTCAATACCAGTAATCAGGCAAATCCTTATCTACCCGCCGCTTGTGATTCACCAGCCAATGAACAAGAGAAAAGGAGAATTCAGAAGAGTAAGTGCCAATCCTGTTGAACTTTTCACTCCTGAACCGTCTGAATTTCTTTGTTACCCTGCAAAGGTTGGAAAGCTGATTATACTGATCTATTTTCATCTGTCATTTTATGAGCTTGGATTATCGATGTGTAATCTTTTTCAGCTTGCAGATGACAATGATCTTGAGCGTCAGCCGGATGCGATTTATATCTACGGCATGCCGGGAAATGCACTCGACAGCCTGGCAGATTATCCCACAGTATTTTATCATGACGAGGAGAACGGTCTGTTTACAGGTGCTGTTCCTGACAGGCTTGAGTTTGGTTATTTCGGATATCTGAAGAAGATGGTACTCACTCTTCATAATTCAATCATTATGAAGGAAGGGAAAATGCCTTTTCATGGTGCAATGGTAAAGATTCTCCTTCAGGGTGATAAAGAGGCGACAATTCTTATGATTGGAGATACCGGAGCCGGCAAATCCGAAACTCTCGAAGCTTTTCGCGTACTTGGAGAAAAACATATCAGGGATATGATAATTATTGCCGACGACATGGGGTCAGTTGAGCTGGATGGAGATGGCATGCCAACAGGATATGGCACTGAAACGGGTGCATTCCTCAGGCTTGATGATTTACAGCCGGGGTATGCTTATGGTCATCTTGACAGATCCATAATTATGAATCCAAGTCAGGTCAATGCAAGAATTGTAATGCCCGTAACCAATTATGAAACCGTTGTAAAAGGCTACAGACTGAATTATGTGCTTTATGCAAATAATTACGAGGAGGTTGATGACAATCATCCTCTTATTGAACGGTTCAATTCTGTAGAAGAAGCTCTTGATGTTTTCAGGAGAGGGGCTGTTATGAGCAAAGGCACTACCGCCTCAAGCGGACTTGTAAGCTCCTATTTCGCAAACATATTTGGTCCTCCTGAATATAAAGAGCTTCATGAACGGATAGCAGAAAGGTACTTTTCAGCCTTTTTCAGATCCGGCATTTTTGTCGGCCAGATGAGGACACGTCTTGGGGTTCCGGGCCATGAAACCTCAGGCCCCAGGGCAGCTGCGGAAGAATTATTAAGAATAATCGGAGTATCAGATTAGTATCTGACAGGAGAGGTCTCTTTTACTGCTGTCATTACCGCGTCAAATATATCCTCAGCGTTTGGCTTAGAGAAATAATCACCATCGGTTGTATAAGCCGGCCGGTGTTCTTTCCCGGTGAGTGTTTTCGGCATGCTGTCGAGGTAGTACCAGCCTCCCTGTCTTTCCAGAACCTGCTGCATCATATAGGCAGTAGTGCCTCCCGGAACATCTTCATCTATAAAGAGGATCCTGTTGGTCTTCTTTATTGAGTCGAGAATAATGCCAGGACGGTCAAACGGGACCAGTGTCTGCACATCAATGAGCTCTGCTGACACACCATGTGCTGAAAGCTGTCGTACAGCCTCAGCTGCGATTCTCACTGTTGAGCCATAGGTCACGATGGTTATATCCCGTCCCTGGATCAATACCTCGGGAACACCCAGAGGTATGCGGAATTCACCTATGTTATCCGGCATTTTCTCCTTAAGACGGTAGCCGTTCAAAGGCTCTATAACAATAGCGGGGTCTTCTCCTTCAAGAAGTGTATTATAGAAGCCGGCTGCCCTTGTCATATCCCTCGGTGTACAAACATAAACGCCTCTTATTGAATTTATCAGCATACTCATAGGCGAACCTGAATGCCAAATTCCTTCAAGACGGTGGCCCCGGGTGCTGATTATAAGTGGCGCTACCATTCTCCCCACAGTCCTGTAGTGAGTGGTTGCAAGGTCATCACTCAGCACCTGAAGCGCATACATAAGATAATCGAGATATTGTATTTCGGCTATAGGTCTGAGCCCTCTGAGTGCAAGGCCGATACCCTGTCCAAGTATAGTTGCCTCCCTGATGCCTGTATCAGTAATCCTCAGCTCCCCGTACTTTTTCTGTAATCCTTCAAGTGTCTGATTTACACCACCTATGTTGCCGGTATCCTCTCCAAATGTTACAAGTTTCGGATATTTGGCAAAAAGCCTGTCATAATTATCCCGGAGTATCACACGTCCAGGGACTTCCGGAGAAGTGTCGGAGTAAACCGGAGGTACAGGTTTTACATTCAGAACCGATGTGCTAGTCTGATTATAAAGAAAAGTATTGTATCTTTCTTCAGCATCTGCATAATTTCTTTTAAGCCAGCCTTCAAGTTCTTCTCTCAGGTTGTCAGCCTTGAGACAAGTTCCGCACACGTTTCTTATCAGTTTCCTTGCAGTCTGGAAGTTATCCTTCCTGATGGGTGCCAGCACCTTTTTAAGGTTTTCTGTAATTTCGTCAACAGTTGCCTCTTTTACTTTCTCGACACATCTGCAGTTTCTTTCTTCGATTATTCTTACAAGGGCATCTCTTTCGATTCTCACAGGATTCTGAAACATTTCCCATGCTTTTTTTCTTGCTTCTTTAGCCTCCTCTTCAGCCTCACGGGCAAGTGCTTCAAGCTCCGCTGTAGTGGCTAATCCCTGTTCGATAATCCATTCCCCGGTCTTTTTAATAGGGTCAAATTCTTCTTCCCATTTAAGACGCTCTTCGCTTTTATATCTTTCGTGCGACCCTGATGTCGAATGTCCCAGCGGCTGTGTCACCTCCTCAACATGTATTAAAACAGGCTTATGATCCCTGCGGCAAATCTCTGTAGCTTCTTCATAGGTTTTGATAAGTCCGGAATAATCCCATCCTTTCACCTTATAAATAAGAATTCCTGGTCTGCCGGGTTCATCTTCAAAACCTTTAAGTATATCTGAGATGCTTCCCTTTGTTGTCTGATATTTTTTTGGCACAGAGATACCATATCCGTCATCATAAACTGAAACCAGCATAGGAACCTGCAGTACACCGGCCGCGTTGATAGTCTCCCAGAAATGACCCTCCGATGTGCTTGCATCGCCTATCGATCCGAATGCAATTTCATTTCCTGTAACAGAAAGTGTCGTAACCTGATGAAGTTCTTTATTCTGCCTGAATAGTTTTGAAGCATATGCAAGTCCCAGCAGACGCGGCATCTGCCCTGCAGTAGGCGAAAGATCAGACGCGGAGTTTTTCTGTTTTGTCAAATCAAGCCAGGTGCCGTCAGGATTTATATTTGGAACCGAAAAATGATTGTTGAATACCCTTCCTCCACTGCCATACAAAATATTGCGATCGGTGTTCCCGTAAAGCTGATGAAAGAAATCAAGAGCATTATACAATCCCATTGCCATCATCCAGGTCTGATCCCTGTAGTAGCCTGACCTCCAGTCACCATTTCTGAAGAATTTTGCCATGGCAATCTGAACAATCTCTTTTCCGTCGCCAAAAATCCCGAATTTTGCTTTGCCGGTAAGAACCTCCCTGCGGCCAATGATACTCAGATTCCTGCTGAGGTTGGCAAGGCGGTAATCAGCAAGTATTTCTTCTCGTGAAAGATTTAATGAAGTAAGAATATTATTTTGTTCCATTTTAAAACAGTTTATTCAAATTAATTCGAGTATTAAACAAATTTTGGCCCGGTATGTTTAACTGTTAAAAGAATTATTGATATCTTGGAGGAATAAAATATGCCCGAAAAGAATTCCGGGCCGTAAGATCAAAAATATTTTCAGGGATGGTTCTTAAACTTATCATATTGTCCTTTATTATCACAGCCGTGGCATTAGCAGGCCTTGCAGTCAGGATTTTACTGGTTAAAAGAGGAAATTTTCCTGAGACACATATTGGCAGGAACAGGGAGATGAGGAAAAAAGGAATAACATGTGCCGTGAATATTGACACCGGCTGCAGCAAAACTGCAGGGCGTTCCGGATGTTGTGAATGCATGGAAGAGTAAATACCTGTTGAAAATCTTAAGGTTCTGAGATATATTTTTCAAATCCTGGTGTCGTCCAGGTCTGAAAATTACCTTTTTCATCCGAATATATCAGGAAAGCATCAAATTGAGGATTATCCTGTAAGAAGCTGATTGATTTCTCCTTTCCCATCACCATGCAGGCGGTGGCGATGCCATCAGCAAGCGCACAATTGTCTGCAAGTATGGTTGCACTTAAAAGGGTACTCATTACCGGATAGCCGGTTTTTGGATCTATGGTATGAGAGTATTTTATTCCGTTTTCGACATAGAATTTCCTGTAGTTGCCGGATGTGGCAAGAGCCCTGTCCTTCAGGCTTATAACTGCCTGCAGATCAGTTCCGGGAATAAAATTATTATCTTCAGGCCTGTCGATGCCGATTTTCCAGAACGCTCCGCCCTTGTCTCCCCTGACTCTGACCTCTCCGCCAATTTCAACCAGATACTCATTTAAACCCTTTGTGTCGAGATAGTCATAAATAACATCTACTGCATAACCCTGTGCAATTGCATTGAAGTCGAGAGTAAGACGGGGATCTGATTTAATGACAGTCTCATCATTAATTCTGATTTTGTCCAATCCAACCAGTTTAAGAAGGCTGTCAAGAGACCCGGCATTAAAAGTTTTACGGGCATCAGGACCAAAACCCCAGGCTTTTACAAGAGGACCTACAGTCGGATCAAAAGCTCCTGATGTCATTTTATATATTTCAGCCGATTTCAGAAAGACTTCCCTGAAATAGTTGTCAATTCTGACTTCTTCATTCCTGTTTACTTTTGAAATAACTGAAGAATCCTTGTAAAGCGATAAGGACATATCGAAATCCTGAAGGATTTTTTCAATCTCAGCCTTTATTTTCTGAGGGTCGTATTTTCCGTTATTCCCAAAAGCAATGCTGTAGGTTGTCCCCTGTGTGAAGCCGGTAAACCTGTCATAAGTAATATTCCTGTTGCAGGCCAAAACCACCAGAAGGATTAATAATGAAACACCTGCCAGTTTATTTTTCATTGACCAGGAAATATAAATGTGTGAGTAGGCGGGCCAAATTACAGGCCAAAATCGTCAAATGAGATATTTTCTTCCGGCACACCCAGGTCGTAAAGCATTTTTAAAACTGCATTATTCATCTGAGGAGGTCCGCAGAAGTAGTATTCAATATCTTCAGGTTCTTCATGTTTGCTAAGGTAGTTGTCATACAAAACCTTATGTATAAAACCTGTATATCCTTTCCAGTTGTCTTCAGGAAGAGGTTCTGAGAGCGCAAGATTAAACCTGAAATTGGGAAATTCTTTCTCGATCGCTCTGAATTCATCCTCATAGAATACCTCTCTGAGTGATCTTGCACCATACCAGTACGATACCTTCCTTGTTGTTTTAAGTGTGCGGAACAAGTGGAAGATATGTGATCTCAGTGGGGCCATTCCTGCTCCGCCTCCTATGTAAACCATTTCATTATTTGTATTTTTAATATGGAATTCACCATATGGTCCGGAAATCATGACCTTATCGCCGGGTTTTCTGGAAAAGATAAAGGAAGAGCATATGCCCGGAGGGACCTTCATAAATTCCTTTTTCGCATTATCCCATGGTGGAGTGGCAATCCTGATATTCAGTTTGATAAGATTTTTCTCAGCCGGGTAGTTAGCCATTGAATAGGCACGGTATGTTTCGGTTGTATTGGTTATTTTAAGGTCCCACATCCGGTACTTATCCCAGTCAGGCCTGAATTCCTCTTCTATATTAAAGTCCCTGAAAGTAAGGCTGTATTTTGGCACATCAATCTGGATGTAACCTCCTGGCTCAAAGTTAAGTTCTTCGCCATCAGGAAGTTTTACCACAAATTCTTTTATAAATGTTGCGACATTTCTATTTGACACTACCTCGCATTCCCATTTTTTGATTCCCAGGACTGATTCAGGAAGCTTAATGGTCATATTATCTCTTACTTTTACCTGGCAGGCCAGACGCCAGTGGTTCAGCTGTTCCTTGCGGGTGAAGAAACCTGTTTCAGTTGGGAGTATTGAACCGCCACCTTCAGTAATCTGGCATTTGCACATTCCGCAGGTTCCGCCTCCGCCGCAAGCGGAGGGCAGGAAAATGCTTGTGGAAGACAGTGTTGAGAGCAGGCTTGAACCGGGAGATACAGTAATTTCGCGGTCGTTGATCTTTAGCTTAACATCACCTTTCGGTATCAGCTTATCTCTTGCGACAAGCAGTAATAATACAAGCAGAAGGATAATGAAGATGAAAACTATGATACTGTAAAGAATTGTTCCGGCCGTTGTAATTGCTAAGATCATAAAATCAGGAAATTTTAGTTAGAGTTTAATGCCCATAAATCCCATGAATGCTATTGCCATTAAGCCTGTCAGTATGAAAGTAATTCCCAGTCCCTTAAGCGGGTCAGGGACATTGCTGTACCTCATTTTTTCCCTGATAGCAGCTATTCCGACAATAGCAAGCATCCATCCTATTCCTGATCCGAGGCCAAATACAGTGGCCTCTGCCAGGGTTTCGTATTCCCGTTCCTGCATGAACAGTGATCCGCCAAGTATCGCACAGTTGACGGCAATTAAAGGAAGAAAAATTCCCAGGGAGTTATAAAGGGCAGGGCTGAATTTCTCTATAACCATTTCCACAAGTTGTACTATTGCAGCAATGATTGCGATGAAGATCATAAATGTAAGAAAACTAAGGTCCACATCCGCAAAACCTTCACCAAGCCATACAAGGGCCCCTTTCCTGAGAAGGTACTTTTCGATCAGGTAATTTATCGGAATGGTGATGAATAACACAAATATTACTGCTATTCCAAGACCAACAGATGTTTTTACGGTTTTTGAAACTGCCAGGTAAGAGCACATCCCCAGGAAGAATGCAAAAACCATATTATCAACAAAAATCGACTTTATAAATATATTAAGAAGGTTTTCCATAATCTGCTACTCTATTTGTGTTCGATCAGACTTTTATCACGGCTTCTCTGGAACCATATTATCAATCCCACAACTATCAGGGCCATTGGAGGGAGAATCATCATGCCGTTGTTTTCATAGCCGGCAGAATAGATACCCAGTTTTTCCAGAACAGGGTAATCAAGTATTGAACCTGAACCCAATAACTCCCTGAAGAAGCTTACCACTACAAGTATCAGTCCATAGCCAGCTCCGTTACCTATGCCGTCAAGAAAAGAGGGCCATGGCTTGTTTGCCATCGCAAAAGCTTCGAGTCTTCCCATGATAATGCAGTTGGTTATTATGAGCCCCACAAAAACTGACAACTGTTTGCTTACGTCGAATGCAAACGCCTTGAGGAACTGGTCAACAAGTATCACAAGAGTTGCAATGACAACAAGCTGAACTATTATACGGATTCTCTCAGGTATGTACTTTCGCATTGCAGCTATGACAAGATTTGAAACTGCCACTACTATCGTGACTGATATAGCCATAACCAGTGCCGGTTTCATCTTGACAGTAACTGCAAGAGCTGAGCAGATTCCCAGCACCTGGATAGTAATCGGATTTTTCTTGCCTAAAGGAGCAGTAATAAGCTCCAGGTTCTTTGATGAAAATAATGGTTCCTTATCCATGCTGTATTAAGGTTGTTTACTTTTAACAAAATAGACATCGTACTTGCTAAGGCAGTCATAAAGCATCTTTTCAAGGCCTTTGCTTGTTATAGTACCGCCGGAGATTGCATCCACTCCGTGGGGATTGTCAGGATCAGTTCCGCCTTTCAATACTGCTACAGAAACGAATTTCTCCCCTTCATAAAGCTTTTTGCCTGGGAACATTCCTTCAAAGAATGACTTGTTTATTTCAGCACCAAGTCCGGGTGTTTCGCCTTTATGGTCAAAATTCACACCATAAATTGTATTAAAGTCCGATTCGAGAGAAACATATCCATAAATAGGACCCCAGAGACCTTTTCCCTCAACAGGTATTATGAAAACTTTCTGTCCGTTGTCGAGTTCAGCAGTAAAGACAGGAAGATTTTGTTTCTCAACAGGCTTCTTCTGTTCATTTTTTAACACCACACCAAATGCATCGACACCGCTGACTACCTCACCTCTTGAGTTAAGAACAAAACTCTCTTTTATGTATTTATCATATAATGTTTCCGCATTCTTTTTATCTGCCGCTATATGAATTGATTCAAGCATGCTCCTCTTTTTTTCAATTTCAAGGTTTTTTTCCTGAATGGGCTGCAAAAGAGTTGCAGCCAGTGAAAGCAGGGTGGCAACAATAATTACCAGTACCGCAGAAAAAATAAATATATATCTGTTGCTGAAGTCTTTCATGGTATTCATTTATTAATTGCAACTTTGACCCGTCTTAGCCTTCTTTTTATATTTGCCTGTATCACATAGTGGTCAATCAGCGGGGCAAACACATTCATAAGGAGTATTGCCAGCATGACACCCTCAGGATAGGCCGGATTGAGCACTCTGAAAAGTATTGAAAAGACACCTATGAGAAATCCGTAGATCCATTTCCCTCTTTCTGTCTGTGCAGCTGACACAGGGTCAGTAGCCATATAGACTGCTCCGAATGCAAATCCTCCCATCACAAAGTGATAGTAAAAAGGAAGCTCCAAATATGGATTCACCGCAAAGGCATTCAGCAGTAACGCCATCACAAGAGCACCCGAGAAAGCACTTAATATAATCTTCCAGCTTCCGACTCCTGTGATTATAAGTATAAGAGCTCCCAAAAGGATTGCTACTGTCGAGGTTTCTCCGATTGAACCCGGTATTGTCCCGATGAACATTTCCATGAATGAAGGAAGCTTGTCAGTTTCATAGGCTGCTGACAAGGCAAGAGGAGTCGCACCTGAGAATCCGTCAATGACACTTCCCCACTTTGTCAGCCCTGCAATCCAGACTTTATCACCTGTCATCCACCCCGGATAACTGAAAAACAAAAAAGCTCTTGCAAGCAGTGCAGGATTAAGGATGTTCATCCCGGTTCCGCCGAAAACCTCTTT